>CALQRR010000169.1 GCA_943333015.1 Chitinophaga pinensis
AAGAATACTACGTGCTGTTTATTTAATGTTGGTTCTTGCCACGACTTCCTCTTGTTATTCACAGACAAACACGAAGAATAAAAAGACTGTAGCACAAAGTCAAACAAAAGCCCTTCCGATTGACGAATATGTTGTTGAGATATTTGAAGATTCAAAAAAGAACTTGTGGTTTGGGACAATAAATAGTGGCGCGGCAAAATATGATAGTAAATCATTGACATATCTCACAACAGAAAACGGACTGATCGGAAATACCGTGACAAGTTTTGCCGAAGATAAACAGGGAAATATCTGGCTTGGCACGCACTCAGGACTTTCAAAATTTGACGGGAAAACATGTATCAATTTTACTGATATAAATGGGCTTGTGAACAACACGGTTTCTGAGTTGCTAATGGATACAAATGGGATTCTATGGGTTGGAACGTGGGACGGTGTTTCCAAATACGACGGGACAACCTTTTCAACTTTTACACTTCCAACTCCTGATGTTGAATTAATGCCATATCAATCAAAATTGCATTGGATTTCAGAAATCATTGAAGACAAGCAAGGGAATATTTGGTTTAGCCGAGATGGCTATGGCGTTTGTAAATACACTGGACAATCATTTACCCACTACACCACAAAAGAGGGTCTTGTTTCAAATAACATTCAGGAGATCCTCGAAGACAAGAATGGAATTATCTGGTTGGGCTCGCGCGTAGTAGAAAGAGATAACCCGGATACTACAAGAAATCGTGGTGAAGGCGGTTTGAGCAGATTTGACGGAAAAACATTTACTCACTTTCCAGAAATAAAAGGTCTCAGCAAGAACGAGGTTTATGCCATATATGAAGATTCTAAAGGAAATATATGGATTGGCGCAAATGGTGTTGGGCTATATCGTTACGACGGAAAAGATTTTACTTTATTCAGCAAAACAGACCGAGCAGATTTGATGAAGTATGGTTACGGTATACAGAGTCTTTTAGAGGACCAAAAAGGAAATATATGGTTAGGATTATCAGGAGGTCTTTTTCGACTTCAAGGAGATTCAATCATCCATGTTTCACGGAATGGACCTTGGAATTAAATCTACCTGTGTGGTGTCAAGTTGCCCTAATTACTTCGTATTAAATGCTTCCAAAATGGGAGAATCTATTTATGCGAAATGCGGTTTTACCACATTCGGGGGAGTAGAAAATTACTTAATTGTAAAGTAAACAGGGAACGCTAAAACCCTTAGGCACTTTTTATCAATGGACATAGTTCGCATGCAGTGACTATGGATAACGTTGGCTGTTTTTGAGTGTTTTATTTTGATTTTCCCGGCACTGTGTGAATGCTTATTCTTAGCATTCGTTAACCGTGTTAGGTGGCTAAGTTCTGCGAGCATAAAAAAGGCAGCCCGATTGCTCCGGCTGCCTTTTGAGTAGGTGTGTCAATTAAGCTGACAAAGCTGTTTTGCGCGCATTGGCATCTGCAATGAGCTGATCGGTTTCTTCTAATTGTCTTTCTGCGCAGTTTACAGCGTACTCCCGCATGGTTGCCCCAATGGCTCCATAGGTGGATTTGCGCTCGTTCATCTTGCGTATCTGAACCTGCTTGTCCATAACCAGTGTGCGCTGTTGCTCCTTGCGCTCACCCTCCGCCATGCCATCGAGGCGCTGCTGGGCATAGACCAAATCCATTTCTATTTGTTGCAACTGATCTTGAAAATCCAATGCGTCATCCAACGTGGTGTCTGACTTGTATTCCAGGTTTTGTTGCTTGTTTAACAACCCTTTTCGGGTATCATTCAATTGATCAATGAGTACATCACAATCGGAGGCCGATGTAATAGCGGTAAGTGTGTAAGCCATAGTTTATGTGGTTTTAATTTGGTTTGAGCTAAAATAATTTACGGAAAGTATAATAATCAAGAGGGGTAACACTCAAAAATGACATTAATCAAATATTAATATTTTATTGGATGAATTTAAATACTTATCAATCCGCTCCAGGCGTGCCCGCGCCGTATCTACCAGAAATTGTTTTTGGAACACTGCTTTGGGGAGGGTATAGATGAGTTTGTGCTGCAACGCGCTGTGCATATGTTTTGTGCGGAGGTACAGATCGGGCACCTCCGATTCGACCAGGCACTGTAGCGTGGCTTCCAAGGCCAGGACAGTGCTCAGGGCTTCGGTGTAGTGTTTTTGTTTGGCCAGCAATGCTGTTTGATTGATCTTCAGACGGCGTTCCAACTTCCGCTTTTCGCGCAGGAGCTGGGAGATGTGTTCGCGGAAGATGGTGCCTTCCTGTGCCGCTTTGCCTATTTCGGGCCTGAACTCCGGATGTGCTTTGATTTTGTCCAGAACGCGAAATTCCGTTCGTAGCTTTTCTGGCAGGGTGCGGTGTCCTTGCTCAATGGAATGAAGGTTTGACTTGTGAATTCCCAGCATATAGGCCATCACATGTAGTGGTATCTGGAGCTCATTGCGGATTTCTAAAAGGGCAATAGACATAACGTATTGGGTATAGCTACGAGAGGTTGCTCAATTGGGAATTGTCTTGAATGGACACATTATATATGTATGCGTTCTTATTATTCCGAATGCGAACACCTCCTAGCGGATGATTGGCACTTCTAATATAGATAAGCGATTTTGCTTGACAACGATTTTTTCAAAAAAATAATCGTTGTCAAAAATCTGACAACGCTTTTTCGAAAAAAAATATCGTTGTCAAGAATCTGACAACGCTTTTTCCAAAAAAATAATCGTTGTCACGATTGCCACAAAGCCTCATGTAAACACCCGGCCGGAGAACGTCCTCCTTCCGATATGAACTGCGCAGGCCCGAGCGCATGCAAGGCTTTTACTGAGTCCAGCTGTTGTTGGTGGGGGCTGTTTTAAAAAGACAGGATCCGAAACGACCTGCTGCCAATGCCTCCTGACTGCAGTGCGCTGCCTTTATGGGATTCAAATGAACAGAAAAGCGCATTCGTTCCTCTGGAAGGGCTTGTCTGATTAATATGGTTTTAAAATGGTTTGTGGGGGAGGGTACCTAGATCACTGAACGCTTTTCTATAGATGTTAGCGTTCAGTGGTATGAATTCTCGTAAAGAGTGGACATTTATTAATCTTTTAACGCATCTATCCAAAATAAACTATATTGCTCATTATTGCACATTGATTTGAAATCTTTAATGAAATAAAAACATACAATGAATTTATCGAAATTTATTATTCGCATCGTTCTACCTTTTCTAATAGCAGGCAACACCGATGCACAGACAAACATTACCTTTAGCATTCAACAACCTCCTACACCCTTGGTTATTGATGCAGGTTCTAACCAGCAAATAACGGAAGGGACCTCGGTTCAATTGGGTGGAAATCCTACGGCCAGTGGCGGTTATGGCAGTTACATCTATGCTTGGGACAATTCAGCGTATTTAAACGATGCAAGTCTCGCCAATCCTACGGTGTCTGGCTTAACGAGTTCAACATCATTTACGCTCACGGTTACCGACAGTGCTGGCATTTGTGTGAAGCAAGCACAAGTTTTGGTGGACGTAATTATCGGACTTTCAGAATTGCAGAACGGTTCGAAATTCGTTCTGTTTAATCCCAACCCATTTTTCGATTTCGTTCAAATTGAAGCCTCCTCGGCGCTCTATAAAGTTTCTCTGCACAGTGTAACCGGACAATTATTATTTGTTGGTGAAGATTTAAAATCAGCAAAACAAATCCGCATAGAAACAGGACATCTTCCAGAAGGGATTTATATAGTTTCTGCTGAATTGAATGATGGAACAATCCAATACAAAAAATTATGCAAAACTGCTACAAACTAATTCTTATCGTTGCTGCACTTACGCTGGCAAATTTCGTTAAAGGTCAAACAACATTTTTGTGCTCAGGCGAGCAAGTTACTCTTGAAGCTGGGGCAAATTATTGGGGGACGCCTCAATGGGAATTTACCAGCGATGGAGTTGCGTGGAACTTCGTTTCCGACCAGACAACATTTTCGTTTCCGCTAAACGCAAGCAATAGCGGGCTATACCGTTTGAGCTATACTGCCGATGACTGCGGTTATTTTTCGGAAACCAAAGAAATTCGTGCGTTGGCAGATTCATTTTCGATCCGAAGTTTTTTTAGTAATAATGCAATTCCCAACGATGCCGATCCGGTTTTTTGGTACGAGAGCTCAGATAGTTTAAGCCAAATCACGTATTTTCTTAATGGCTCTGCAGTAGCAACAACCAACGAACTTTTACAGCAAATTGTAAATCCGGGTGCCAATTTCGAAATCTATGCTACTGCGGTAAATCAACAAGGCTGTTCGGTTTATACACCGGTATACAGCTGCACAGTTTACAATTCTGCGCAAACAGGTAATGGCGATTTACAATTTCCTTTATCCGCGTTAAATGATGGGGTTTTAATTTCTTCCTCTATAGACAGCATAAATGTTAATATCAATGGTCCTTTTGCCATTGACTATTCTTACAGTATGGGCTTCGATGTGGTGTTTGCATCGCGACCTTCGCAACCGGTAAATCAGCAATTGCTAGGAATGACAGTAATTTATGATGAACAGGCCAATTTTGTCATGAGCTCCGAAAATTCGGCTTTGGCCATGGTATTGACTCTACAGGACATTACCAATACTGCCCGAGTGTATCCCAATCAGGTTGTAAGTTACGTTCAACAAAGCGCATTATTCCCGGCGGTTGTTTCTGCAATCGACGCCCAGTTAAATACTGCCGGGTATATCAATTACGAAGATGCAAACCTTTGGCAGCTTGTGCGTGCTGTTGGCGAAGAGGTTGTTTCAGGTCTTTTTCCAACCCTGTTCGATGCCTGTTTAGCTCCCGATGCACCTTCTATTGAGATATTTCCAAATCACCTAAGTTTTAAGCATTGCGGCATCAATACGGCTTATTTTGCACGACTTTACAATCACGATAATATGCCTGTTTCGAACCCTATTTTATTTTTAGGCGACGGT
>CALQRR010000170.1 GCA_943333015.1 Chitinophaga pinensis
GGTGCAAGCATCGAGTATGACTGGGGATGGATGATTCAATTTCTCCAGCAATCCGTTGACGAGTTCTTCGGTTTCCGGCCGCGGAATGAGGACACCGGGAGCCACATCGATTTCGAGTCCACAAAACCAGGCATTTCCAACAATATATTGCACTGGCTCGTGCTTAAGCAAGCGTTTTACAAACCAGGAATACTGGAGTAAATCGCTTTCGTTCACGCGGGTATCAGGTTGAAGGTGAATCTGAATCATGGACCATCCGTTAATCTTTTCGGCCGCCATGCGAAAAAGCACCATCACTTCACTGGCTGTGTAAAGTCCGCTTAACTGCTGCTCAAAATAGCGTTTGATGTCGGCGATGCTGTTGCCAGGAATATTCATTTTCGGGTTGAATGGAAAAAATGGAACGCAAAGGACAGAAAGAAGTGGGAGATACACACTATGATTGCTGGTTTTATCTATTTTGGCAGAATGGAAATGTATATGCAACGTGCACTTGAGTTAGCGGCTCAAGGTTTTGGCAAAGTCGCTCCGAATCCGATGGTAGGATGTGTGCTGGTTCACAACTCTGTTATTATTGGTGAAGGCTGGCATCAGCGCTATGGTGGCGCACATGCCGAAGTCAATGCTATACATGCAGTTCAGGATAAAGCATTACTAAAAGAGTGCACCCTCTATGTAACGCTGGAACCTTGCAACCATATAGGACTCACCCCTCCGTGTACCGATTTGATTATTGAATTCGGAATTCCGCTCGTCGTTATTGCTGTGCAGGATCCTAATCCGCTCGTTTCCGGACAAGGAATCGAACGTTTACAAAAGGCGGGAATTACCGTTCAAACGGGCATGCTTGAAAAAGAAGCTCGCTGGCAAAACCGTCGCTTTTTCACATTCCACGAAAAAAAACGTCCGTATATCATTCTCAAATGGGCCGAAACCCAGGACGGTTTTATGGACATTTTGCGCGAAAACGGAGAATTGGGAAGCTTTGCCATTAGTGGACACGAGTCAAAAGTGCTTGTCCACAAGTGGCGGACCGAAGAAGCGGCCATTTTGGTTGGTTCACGCACTGTCTTTATTGATAATCCACAATTAACGGCAAGACATTGGCCCGGAAAAGATCCCGTAAGAATTGTGATTGATGCCAATTTGAAAGTTCCCCGCACCCATCACATATTCGAAGATCGTGGCCGAACCATTGTGTTTAATCGTTTGGAAACACGTCCAATTTTCAACATTGAATATATCCAGCTCAACTTTGCGGAGGAAATCCTGCCACGAATCATGGATTACATGCGCTACGAAAAACTCACATCCGTAATCGTGGAAGGCGGTGCTGCCACGCTGGGACGTTTTCTGGAACTTGGCTTGTGGGATGAAATTCGCCGCTTTAGGGCTCCGATGAATCTCGAAAATGGCTTAAAAGCTCCCGCTATAGAACTAACGCCGGATGAAATTGTGCCCGTTGGAGAGGATTCGCTTGAACTATATTTTCAATCAACTCCTCCAGCTGAAACTCGCATCAGTATTTAATCACGCGAGCATGGCCAACATGCTGGTTGTTAGTAAAAACGACCAAATAAATCCCTGCAGGTAAAGGTGTGAAATCGATGCTTCCTGTGTTGATCGAAACCTCAACCTGACGTCCGGATGCATCATAAATACGTGTTGATTTAGAATCAGCAATCCTCGAATAAACCAAGCCGTTTGTCGGATTCGGATACACATGAGGAACATGCAGCGCATCATCAACTGTACTTAACGCATCGGGTTCCAGATTGTATTGAATAAGAAAGCCATCATTCCCTGAGGATATGCGCGGAACTTGCAATTCAAGATCTGGGAATTGAGGAAAAATGGTATTACTCATCTGTCCACATACATACACTTTGGAACCGTCCAGTACAATATCATTTCCTATCTGATCACCATTACCACCGAGTTCAAAGTACTGCATCAGCGACCAATCGGTCATATAACGCGCAACAAATGCATTGGTGGAATCACCTGATTGAACAATGAACGAGGAATCGCCTAATTCGAGATCAAGATTTCCCTTGTAGTTGCCTGTTAGCATAATGGTATTGTCAGGTCCAGCAAAAATCCGGTTAATAGTTGCGGTTTGTGCTCCATCGCCTTCCATTAAAATAGCAGAAACGAGTGTTCCTGTTGACGAGTAACGGCCCAAAAACGGTGCGGCATTGACACCTGTTTTCGTCAGTAAATTAATGGCAATTCCCGGGTCAACATCCATTGTAGAGCTGTTAGTGCTGCCGGCTATAACCACATTGCCATCTTCGGTCATCATAACCGAATTGCCCAAATCCAACGAACTTCCTCCCAATAAAAATCCCCAGGAAAGGGATCCGTCATTCTGGGAATAGCGAATCAGAAATGCATCAACAGCAGCCACCAAATTGGTGCTAGCAACAGCAGGATTTATGTCGGCTGTCCCACCAAGTAAACCGGTGCAGTAAACATATCCATCGCCCCCCAAGCATATATCCGAAATGAAATCAATAGCCGGTGTTTGTGAACCAATCACATTCATCCACACCAATTGCAAATTCCCATAATAGCGGCCAACAAAACAGTCCCCAGAAAATATATTGGAAGTTTTTGAAAAGGATCCACCGTTGAAATCGAAATTAACGGTTTGAGTGTACTGCCCAGCAATAAAAATATCGTTGTACTGATCAATTTTAAGTGTTCGTATATCAATCGTACCGCCACTGGTGATGTCACGATATTCGATCAACATACCGGTTTGTCCGTCATACCGGGCAATAAATCCTTCCAAAGCACCGGCTGGATTCGAAGTAACGTTCTGAACCGAATCTCCCGGATTCAGATCGATGTTTCCCTGAAAGCGACCAACAACCCATACGTCGCCTGCAGTATCCGTTGCGATGGCATTCACCTGATCATTATTTGCTCCACCAATTCCAATTTGCCAAAGTAAAAACCCATCACTGGTGTATTTACTCAGATGTATATCCTGAAAACCATATGCGGGAAGCACACCACAGGGAGCAGTATATAGTCCGGCACAAAATACATTACCACTCGAATCAATGGCAATGCGCTGTGCTAAATCTGTTGAACCTCCACCGATAGAGCTTCCCCAGTTAAATTGCTGAGCCTGAATAGCATTCAGCATAAAAGAAAGCATCAACGCAAATAAAAATTTCGTCATATCGTGCAGTGTAAATTTTCAGCTTGCAAAATACTTTTAACCAAAATGCATGCGCAGTTCATTATTCCAAAGTATTAGAAAATCGATGTTCATAAGTGAATACCAACCCTCATACGTTAATAGGTAATAACTTGTTGCTCTGTATGTTCAGGTAAAGTTCGAAATTCATACTGCTGCGTTCTTAATTGAGGCTCAAAACCAGCTTCCCGAATCGCAGTCTGAATTCCTGCTGACGTGAAACGGTGGGGTGCTCCGGCAACCGAAACAACATTCTCCTCAATCATAATACTTCCGAAATCATTCGCCCCTGCATGTAAACACAACTGTGCTACCTGCTCCCCAACGGTAAGCCAGGAAGCCTGAATATTGATCACATTCGGGAGCATCATCCGACTCAAGGCAATCATCCGTACATATTCATCACCCGTTACTGTATTGCGCACATTTTTAACACGGCGCAATAACGTTCCATCGTCCATAAACGGCCAAGGGATAAACGCCAGAAATCCTTTTGCATCCGCAGGCTTTTCACTTTGCACCTGACGTATCCACGCCAAATGTTCAAAACGCTCTTCGAGTGTTTCAATGTGGCCAAACATCATGGTTGCCGATGTGGTAATATGTAATTGATGCGCAGCACGCATCACATCCAGCCATTCTTGACCACTGCATTTTCCTTTGGAAATCATCCGGCGGACGCGGTCGTTGAGAATTTCGGCACCAGCACCCGGAAGTGAATCCATGCCAGCAGTGCGCAAACGGGTGAGCACTTCGGTATGAGAAAGTTTACTCAGCTTCGAAATATGCGCAATCTCAGGTGGCCCTAGTGCATGTAATTTAATATCCGGGAATTGAGATTTCAGATCCCGAAACAACTGCTCATAAAAATCAATCCCCAATTCAGGATGATGTCCACCCTGCAACAACAACTGATCACCCCCGAGCCGACGCATTTCCTCAATCTTCACCCGGTATTCCTCCAATGTGGTGGTATACGACTCCACATGACCAGGAATGCGGTAAAAGTTGCAAAACTTACAATTTGCTATACACACGTTGGTAGTATTGACATTACGGTCAATAATCCATGTTACTTTCCCATCCGGTTTCTGACGTTTCCGGAGTTCATTTCCCGTAAACATCAAGTCAGCCGTAGGGGCATTTTCAAAAAGAAAAACTCCTTCTTCTATACTGAGCCACTCCATGCGGAGCGCTTTATCCAAAAGTAATTGAACGTTCATAGCATTTCTAACAGCCCGCAAGGTAGAAAGTTGTAATTATATAGCACTATTGGGCGTGCCCCTTATCAGGGTCGCGTCATCGCTACTACTCCGTTTTGCGAAATGCAAATCCGGGGTAACCGCTCTACCGCTCACGCAAGCAGCGTAAAATCCCGTTAAAATTCCGTTCACCTGGAAAATCGCATAAAATCCTGCATACAATCAGGAGTTAAACACTTAACATACTCCAAGCCTCTCAGGAAGGATGAATTGTTACATTTGCCCTTCAAACTTTTCTATGTCAACAATCTCAATTTCCCGAATTACCAAAGCCAGTAAAGGTGATCGCGTGCTCCTTGCTGCGAATGTCAAGGATTTAGATGGACACGGCTTTTCCAAAGAAGAACATAAATATGTTCAGGAGCAGGTTAACATGCAAAAGAAAAGCATTGCTGTAAATCATTTTGGACATTTCAGTTTTGTCCTCATCATCGATACCAAGAAAACACCTGCCCTAACATTAGAGGCACAACGAGTTGCAGCAAATGCGCTTTTAGCTTCTA
>CALQRR010000171.1 GCA_943333015.1 Chitinophaga pinensis
CAGGAATTGATATTGAGATAGAAGATAAGGGGCCCGGAATTCCTCAAGATGAACAGTTGAAAGTATTTTTACCTTTTTACAGATCGCCTTCTTCTATTTCTGCTCCCGGTCATGGACTTGGATTAGCTATGGTGAAGAAAATAGTGCAACTCCATAAAGGCACGGTAAACTTAACTTCTGTGGTTGGTGATGGTACCATATTTACGGTATTTCTGCCCAAAGCTTAATTCAATTTAATTTTACGCGTATTGGATTATTCGTAAAAAATGTGCAGTTTTGAAAACATGCAGCAATTCATGAATTCAAAAATCCATTCAACGAAACGTTCGATGTGGCTAACCATAGCCATATTTGGATTATTACTTGTTGGAGCAGGTTCATTGTTTATCCATAACCGCGGGATGCTCGATGATATCCGGGCGGAGCGTGTAAGTTCTGAATCGATTCTTCATGAACGAAATTTCGCTCTACAGGAAATACGGATATTGAAGAACGAGATTGCCCGATTAAATGAAGAGAAATCACGTCTAATAGATCAATCTGTTCAAGACCAGCAAAATGTGTATCAACTAGGACGTGACAATAAAAAACTCACACGAGAAGTATCGCGGTTACATCCATTGGAGCAAGTATTGGCTACTCTTGAAGCTGAAAATAAACACATTGCAACTTCGTACACGAATGCTCTTCAACATTCTAAAAACGAAGAGCATGCCAACGAACGCCTGTTAGCAGAAGTCAGTAAAAAAGAAAACGACATTATTCAATTATCTGAAAAGCTCGATGAATACACGCATCGTGCGGTGCTTTTTCATACCGAAGCACGACGATCTTTGGGTGGCAAGACAACCGTTCATGCCCGTAAAACACATGCCATGCATGTTGAGTTCACACTGGCAAAAGGAACTTTGCCACAGAATGCTCCTTTGTACATTACGTTAACTGATCTCACACAGAACATTGGAATTGTTGGAAGAGAATTGCCATTGACGATTCCAGTTGATGGTGAAAATATTTCCATTCAACCTGTTGCACTTGCCCGTTGGGAAGGAAAGGGGGCTGCCGACCGAATGGAACTTGATTTCAAGTTAGACAAGAATATCCCCGCAGGTATTTATCAAGTTGATGTGTATTCCGATGCCCGATATTTGGGAGGAGCGAGACTTCGCTTGCAGTAAAAAGAGTATTGATACTGTCCTGATTTTATTTTAGAAAGCCGGTTTACCTGAATGGTTACCGGTTTTTTGATGTAAGGTTGACTTTGCTTTTCTGGCAACCTTTCGCTGCTGTTCTGGTATACCCTTCAGAAACAACACGCTAAATCAATCGTTATGCTGGGATTCTACCAACCGATATCGAGCTGGACTCATCTTCTGGGAGCCCTAATCACACTTAGTACAGGCGCTATTCTAATTCGCCGCGGATGGGGAAACCGGATTCGGGTAGCTTCACTGGTTGTTTTTATGATAGGTATTATCCTCATGTTTAGCATGAGTGGCATCTATCACGCACTTGAACCAGGGCTTGGTCGACAAGTTTTTCGCCGGCTCGATTATGCTGCCATTTTTGTGATGATTGCCGGTACAGCAACTCCTATTCACGTAATTATGTTCCGTGGTTGGTGGCGATGGGGAATGCTCATTTATTTATGGGTAGTTGCTATTGTTGGTTTGTTGCTCACGGTTATTCTCATTGATCAAATACCGGAATGGGCTACTTTAAGTGTTTTTATGGCAATGGGTTGGACTGCATTAGCTTCCATTCTAAAGGCCGGTAGGTTGTATGGTTTACGTGCCATCTGGCTGGCGTTGCTGGGCGGATTGTTTTATTCGATCGGTGCGGCTATTGATTTTCTGCGATGGCCTGAACTTGTTGCAGGTTTTATCGGTCCACATGAGATATTTCATGTATTTGTGATGTTAGGAGCTGCAGCTCATTGGAAATTGATCTACAATTGGGCTGATCAGCCTACACATTCCCGATTGGTTTTTCTTGTAAAAGAAAAGTCTGAAAATGAGCTTTTTGCACGAGCTGTTGGGGAATCAATATTTATTTCTGCAACTTCTCGGCATGAATTGCGTAAGCAGGTAAAAGACAGGTTGGACGAACAGTTTCATCCGCGATTAATTCCGACAAAAATCCGTTTCCGTTACTACCGTGATGTGGTGGTGAGAATGGGTAGTTAATAACAACAAAACTTTACACGTATCGATTAAACGTTTCCTTTCCAAAGTACGAATAAAGCTTGAGTGTTAATCTTTGTGAAAAGCACTAGTACCGGACAATATTCCGGGGCCTTGTCGTTATTAATGGACTTGTTGAACGTTTAAAATTTGTTGTTATGTCCATGTCGATGCTAGAGTACAGTAAAGTTATCCTTGAAAATGTGAGTTTCGATGCAACATTGTTCATTAAGGAACTCCGGAAGGCATTTCTGCGATTGGTAGAACCCGAAGCGGAGGAATTGATGAAGTGGTGCATAGCCCGATATACGTATCCCTGAGTGGATTTTTTGATAGCATAAAAATGTGTGTTTTGTTGTAAAAAAACCGGCGGCTTTCCGAAGCACGTCGGTTTTTTCATTTCCAGCCATTAAAGCGTGTATTTTTGTCGCCCAAAGAAACATCTGAATGCATCACGATTGTATCATCATAGGCGGAGGAATTGTAGGATTAGCAACGGCATATACCCTGTTGGGCGAAAATCCCTCCCTTAAAATCCTCCTTCTTGAAAAAGAAGATGAGGTAGCTAAACATCAAACAGGTAATAACAGCGGGGTTATTCATTCCGGTTTATACTATAAACCGGGTTCATTAAAAGCCGTTAATTGTATCAACGGTTATAACATGATGCTCGATTTTGCCCGTCAGCATGATATCCCATTTGACCTCTGTGGCAAAGTGGTAGTGGCCACACAGAAGGATCAAATTCCGCTGCTTCAAAATCTGTATCAGCGTGGAATTGAAAACGGATTGCATGAAATTAGCATGATCAGTGCTGCCGAACTCAAAGAGATTGAACCGCATTGTGCAGGATTGGAGGCGATTCGTGTTCCTTACACCGGTATTATTGATTATACCGCTGTTTCGCTGAAGCTGGCTGAACAAATACGAGTGCTCGGTGGAATAATACAAACCGGAGCAAAAGTCACTGACATTCAGCTAACAGATTCGGATGGAGCTGTTGTAGAAACCAGCATCGGGACATTTAATGGCAAACTGGTAATTAATTGTGCCGGCTTGTATTCTGATAAAATTGCGGCCATGACACATCCAGATATTGATGTCCGCATTATTCCTTTCCGAGGTGAATATTTCATGCTCCGGGAAGAACGCCGTTCATTAGTCAATACACTCATTTACCCTGTGCCAGATCCCAATTTTCCATTCTTAGGTGTGCATTTTACTAAAATGATCGATGGGGGTGTGGAAGCAGGACCTAATGCCGTGTTTGCTTTCAAACGGGAAGGATATACGCGAACATCATTCAATGCTTCTGAGTTTTGGGAATCGCTAACCTGGCCGGGCTTTAGGAAGGTGGCTCTCAAATATTGGAAGACCGGGTTAGGGGAATATTACCGATCATTCAGCAAAGCGGCATTTACAAAAGCATTACAAGAACTTATTCCAGAAGTTCGTCAGGAGGATCTGATTCCTGCGGGTGCAGGTGTAAGAGCGCAGGCATGTGACCGGTTGGGTGGACTGATAGATGACTTCGTATTTCTTGAAACGGAAACAATTATCCATGTTCTCAATGCTCCTTCTCCAGCAGCTACTTCATCGCTTTCTATTGGTAAAACCATTGCCGATATGGCATTGAAACGTCTTAAGTAACACACGAAAATTTAAGACACAACGTTTTGTTTTCGGTAAACACGTAAAATGTGTGTGCGGAGGTCTTCATTGTTGATATTTTGGAAATTTTTTTAATCTGATAATTGAAGGAAATGACCTACACTTCTTAGTTTTGCAGGTAGATTCCCAATAACTACCCAAGCACCTGATTGCTCTTCAGGTGAATTGATTGAATGAAATGAAGATTTACCGTATCCTGATTGCCTTTTTCTGTTTGATCATCCTGTCTTCGTCGCTTTTAGCGCAAGGGAGAAGGGAATATATTGTCTTTGATGGCTTCCTGACATCCACCGCTGGGTCTATTACCGACGGGGCAAGTATCAAGTTGCTCTGCAATGGTCGGAATGAGTATTTAAAGTTTGATGCGGAGACCGGAAAATTTCAAATTCGTGTTGGATTGAACAAGGAATGTGAGATTAGCTTTACCAAACCAGGAGCTGTATCTACAACCATTATCATTAATACAAATTGTCCCAAAGACAGAGTAGAAGAAGGATTTCCGGATTATGAGCTGAACGTTAGTTTTAAGCCGGAAATAGAGAAAGTAGCCTACACGGTTAAGCATGAAATTGTGTATGATGACAATGTATATAACTTCGATTTCCGGGAAGACTTCAACAAGGCGACTAACCGCCAAATGAAAGAGTATAAGGAATCGACCAGCGTTAAGAAAAATTCTGCGGAAGAGCTGGCGCGTTTGGCCGAAGAGAAGCGTTTAGCTGAAGAATTAAAAAAGCAGAAGGCAGCTGAGCAGAAAGCAGCAGCAGAGCGTGCTAAATTCATGGCAGATTCAATAGCAAACTCACAATCGTTGGCGCAAAAAGCACAGCGTGAGGCAGAGGCAAAAGCGATGCGTGAAGCAGAAGCAGCAGAAAAAGCTAAACTGGATTCCGACCTGGCAGCGCGTAAAGCAGCAGAAGAAATAGCACGTTTGGAGCGAGAAGCAGCTGAAAAGGCAAAGAAAGAAGCAGAAGATCGCGCTCGTATGGATGCCATTTCCCGTGAAAAAGCGGATCGTGATGCTCGAGATGCAGCCGAAAAAGCGAAACGCGAAGCAGATGAAAAGGCACGTTTGGATGCCATATCAGCTGATAAAGCTCAAAAAGCG
>CALQRR010000172.1 GCA_943333015.1 Chitinophaga pinensis
AATAGGTTAATCATTACGGCAGGAAGTATGGTACGGGTATCACCAAGTGGCCAACCCATAACAGCTCTTAGATGCTGCTCAAACTGGCTTGTCATTGTCCCTTCAATGGTATGGTGACCAGAATTATGCGATCGGGGAGCTATTTCATTTACCAAAATATCACCGCTCTGTGTCAGGAAAAACTCAACGGCTAAAAGGCCGCGAATTCCAGAGATGGAAACTATTTTCAGGGCAATATCAATAGCTTGTTGTTGAATGCTGAGTGGTAAAAGAGAGGGGGAAGAAATCAGATCAACAAGATTTAGCTGTGGATCAAACTCCATATCTACCAAAGGAAATGAACGAACATCACCTTTCCCGTTAGATGCAACTAGCACAGCAAATTCTAGGTTTACATCAACGGCCTTCTCAATGATGGAAGGAGTATCGAATGCAAACGGCAAATCATTTTTTGATTTTAGAAACTGGACACCTTTCCCATCGTATCCCTCTTTTCGGCTCTTCATAAAACAAGGAAACCAAGATTCATCCAATACAGAAACTTCCAACTTGCTACTTACCAAAATAAACGGCGATGTGGGGATTCCGTGATCAGCATAAAACTGTTTCTGATTCCCCTTGTCTTGAATCATTCGGATAACGGAAGCTTGCGGAAATACAGAAATACCTTCACGTTCTAATTGTTCAAGGGCATCAACATTGACCTGCTCAATTTCAATTGTCAAAAAATCGACTCGCCTTCCAAAAGAAAGTACCGTTTCAAAATCTTTGAAATCACCCAGAAAAAATTCAGTAGCAAGTTTGCTGCAAGGTGCATGAGGATCGGGATCCAGAACATAAATATCCTGATCAAAAGAAATAGCTTCCTGAATGAGCATCCGTCCTAATTGACCACCTCCCAGAATTCCTAAAACAGAACGATTATTTTCCGATGATTGCATTGGTCAAAGATACCATGTGGCATGCAGAAAATGCATATTTTGGCTACCTTCTATGAAACAAGTAACAATTGAAGATAAGACCTTTGGGATTTATCTGTCGGAACAAGAGATACAGCATGCGGTTCAGCGCATTGCAAATGAAATAAATGTCTCTTATGCGGATAAAAAGCTGGTATTTATCAGCGTGCTCAACGGGGCTTTTATGTTTACTGCAGACCTTTTAAAGAAAGTACATGTTCCTTGCGAGTTGAGTTTCATCAAACTTTCCTCGTATTCTGGTACGCACTCAACGGGTAACGTGAAAGAATTAGTAGGATTGAATGAAGATCTTCAGGGAAAGGATGTAATAGTTCTGGAAGATATTATTGATACAGGCCTGACAATGAAATCAATCCTGGATCAACTCAATACGAAGCAACCGGCATCCATTCGAATTGCCACGCTATTATTCAAGCCAGATTCGTTGAAAGTGCCAATTAATGCTGATTACATTTGCTTTTCTATTCCGGAAAAGTTCGTGGTTGGTTATGGACTTGATCTGAATGGTTTTGGAAGAAATTTACCGGATATTTACCAACTCATCTGATTCGCTATGTTAAACCTCGTGCTATTCGGCCCTCCTGGAGCTGGAAAGGGAACACAATCTGCACATCTTGTCAGTCATTACCAGCTCATCCATCTTTCGACTGGCGATCTACTTCGCAGCGAGATTGCAGCAGGCACAAAATTAGGATTAGAAGCCAAACATTTAATGGATCAAGGCCTGCTTGTCCCAGATGAAGTTGTGATTGGGATGATTCGTTCAAAACTAGAAACGAATCCGGATGCGAAGGGCTTCATATTTGATGGTTTCCCGCGAACAATACCACAAGCAGAGGCGCTTGATAATCTTTTAAGCGATGTCGGAACATCAATAAAAGCAATGTTAGCGTTAGAAGTGAATGAAGAGGAGTTAATAAAGCGATTACTCAACAGAGGAAAAGATTCGGGGAGAAGCGATGATCAGGATGTTGAGATCATACGTAAACGTATAAATGAATACAATGCAAAAACAGCTCCTGTAGCTGCTCATTATAACGCTCAGGAAAAGTTTAGATCTATTCTAGGAATAGGAAGTATTGATGATATATTCGATGCACTGCGTAAAGCAATAGATTAAAGAATATACCATTTAAAAAAGGCACCTCACTAAACGGGGTGCCTTTTTTTTTGTAATTAATCTCCATGTATATAAACTTCTTCACTTAAATATAACTGACGTACGCGATTCAATCATGAAAAATACCTTCGAGAGATGAATCTATCTGTACCTGTTTGTTACATGAATGCTTGAGAAACTTTGAATGAATAACTTGAATTTGATCCTGAAATAAGGGAATAAAAAAAGCCGCTCTGAATGAACAGAGCGGCTTTTAAAATTATTTAGTTAGATCAGTCGCGAACTACGCGGAAGTTAATAGATCCTTTATCTGAAGATACAGTGAAGAGGTAAACGCCTTTCGCTTTATCACTCAAATCGTAGAGCTTATTAAACTTGCCCATGTAATTTGTAAGAGCATCAACCTGAATCAAACGACCTGTTGCATCTGTGATACGCACTTCGAATGATTGCTGATTCAATGAATTGAATGCTAGCATTACATTTCCACTAGTAGGATTAGGATATAGTTGAATCATATCCACACCATCGATGCTTCCAATTCCAACAGACAATTCAAGTTCAACAGAGAAGGTTGCATTGCCACAGTCTGCACTGGTTGCAGTCAGTTCAATTGTATACGCTCCGTTAGATGAATATGTGTGACTAGGATTCACTGCAGTGCTAACAGCGCTTCCGTCACCAAAGTTCCAAGAATAGCTAGTTGCGTTGATTGAACTGTTACTGAACACAACAGTAGAACCATTTGCACTGTAATTAAAACTTGCAGTTGGCTCAGGATTCACTGTGATAACCTGAGTTGTTGTTGCAGAACAATTACCATTTGTGTAAGTAGCAGTAAGTGTATGAGCTCCAACGGTTACTTGTGAAGGATCAAACGTATTACCACCGATTACACCAGGACCACTAAATACAGCACCTGCAGGATTTGAAGTCAACAAGATTGCATCATCCTTAGAACAGATAGCTGCAGGTAGGCCTGTGATTGATACACTTAGGTTGTTTACAACGTTTACAGTTACTTCATTGAAACCGATACACGTACCGTTATCAAATTCATAACGAAGAACGTGAGCACCTAAACCAGCAACTGAAGGATTGAATGATGCGCCAGAAGCAACTCCATCAATTGTGAATGAACCAAGAGCAGGAGTACCAACCATTGTTACAACATTCGAGTTAAGGCAATAATCACCAGAAACTCCGCTGATAGTAACAACTGGGGAAGGATTAACCTGAACAGTTGCTGTTGCGATACCTGGACAAACGTTACCCGCTTCAGTTACTGAATAAGTAATTGTTTGTGGTCCAGTTCCAGATGTTGACGGATCGAAAGTAGATCCAGTAACACCATTACCACTGAACGTTCCATTTGAAGGAGTTCCTGAGAGTGTAATTACAGCATCTTGAGAACAAACTGCAGAAACAAGACCATCAATGGTAGCAGTTGGGCCATCAGTAATAGTTACAGACTGCGTGATAGTACCAGCACAAGAGCTGCTACCCAGATTCACCGTGTATGTAACATCATATGTACCAGCATCTAGAACACTTGGATTAAAAATGTTACCTGCAATTGCACCAGAAACAACAGAGTTCACAGAGAATGAACCGCCAGCTGGAATACCTGTAAGGATAACCTGATCCACTGTAGAACAATAGTTTGCAGCAAGACCAACAAAATCAACTACTGGTGCAGCACCTACATTAATGGTGATTGAATCAGAAGAAGCACAACCCGTTCCAACAGCATCATACGTGATAACGAATGAACCAACACCTGAAACAGAAGGATCAAAAGTACCATCTGTAGAGACACCAGTACCAGACCAGATACCACCTGTAGGTATTGCAAACAGACCGAATGGAGCAGATGTTTCACACACTTCAGCAACAGGAGCGATTTGTGTAATTCCACTGCTCAAACCTAATGTATAGGCGTTGAAATCAGAACAAGTGAAAATAGGACCATCAAAAGAAGGAACTAAGATGATAGTGTATGTTCCTGGGTTCAATGAAGTAGCAAGCGTAAATGGCTCACCGGCAACAAAATTACCCTGACTTGGAGTTAAGATGTTTAAACAATCCGTTGCATCAGCAAAGAAGATGGTACCGTCAAATTCAGCAAGAACATCTACAGAATAAACACCGGATGTTGGAACATTAAACTGATACCAATCAGTATCACGATTTGTACCGTCGTAGAAAGAAGTACCACAAACAGTTTCGCCACAAGCAATTGAGCCAAACACGCCTGAGTTACAACCACCGTTTAAGTCAAGACCGCAATCTTCACCTTCGGCCGTTAAGTCAGATGTACATTCAATACAACGAGTACCAAAAGTAACGTTTGAAGAATACGTAATATCAGCACCTACTTCACAAACACTTCCAATCTGAATGATATAATCCTCACATGTTGCAAGGTTCTCAAGGAATGTAAATGTCAAAGGAGCAGGAACTACAAGCGGTGTAGACCAAGAAGCGACAGTTACAGGTTCAGATGTCAAACGATAACGAACTTGGTATTCGATAACATCAGTAACAGCATCCCAAGTAACAACAGAAGAAGTCGTTGTTGTTTCAGAAGTAGTAATGTTATTCGGGAAAGGACAAGCCAAAGGACCAAAAACGTTAATTGTATAGTCTTCCACTTCACCATACGTTGTATTACCGCAAGGATTAAGTACACCACCAAATTGAACGCGGATACGCATGGTTGTAGAACCAATAAACGCATCAACAGGAGGAGTAATCAGCGCTGTATATGGACCTGTACCCGGTGAAGATGCAACAGTAACTGTTTCGTTAGCATCTAAGAAATCACCATCGTGGTTCCAGTCAACCCAAATACCACAAAG
>CALQRR010000173.1 GCA_943333015.1 Chitinophaga pinensis
CTATCTCACCACATTGCGGCCAGCCAACGGTTTCGAAATTGGCGCCGAGCATCCAGAATGCCGGCCAAATGCCCTGACCTACGGGTATTTTTATACGCGCTTCAATTTTCCCGAATTGTATTTCCTGAAGGTTGTTGCTGATGATGCGGGCAGATGAATAATTACTTCCATTGCTGCTTTCGTTGCGGGCTGTTATTTTTAACGATCCGTTGCTTACTTCCACATTGGAAGGTGAATTGGTGTAATTCTGCAGCTCGTTATTGCCCCAACCACTATTGCCCAAATCGTAACTCCACGTGGATGCATTGAGCTGTGTTCCATCAAATTCTTCGGACCAGTCTAAATACCACATCTGGGTGTCTTGCTCCAAACAGTCGGAACACAAGCCCCAACAAACCACATCGAGCACGACATCCGAATTTACCGTCAGTGTGCGGTTGCTGAATGTACCATTGCTGATTGTACAACCAGAAGCTGCGGTGAGATTTTCCTGGCCGGTCCAGCTATCAAACGAAAACTTGTATTCGTAACTGCCTGCTCCAATGGAAATGGTTTTTTCCCAAATGCCATCGGCGTCATTATCGGTCATGGGCATACAGTTGCCACACCAGTTATTGAATGTTCCGTTTACCTCTGGTGTTGTAAAACCACTGTAGCCGCGCATGTTCAGACGAAATGTTACGTTGAACGCTTCGCTTTGAAACGGAAATAAAAAGAGAAGTACGATGACGACTAAACGAACTGGCATAGGTTGGAATTATAGTTCGAAGTTAGTATTTGTAATTTTTACAATATGCTAGCTTGGAAGATTATTTTCGACTGCTGTTGATTATCCTAAAACACGTGCTTGAAAAACGGATGAAGATCGGGGGGGTACGTATTGCAATGCGTGAGCGATAGCAGTGGAAAGCCCGGATCCCGAAGGGAGAGGACTTGAAACGGATAGCGCGGTTGCCGCAGAGTAACGTAGGCAACACGCCCCCTATTAAAAAAAAAGCCCGCTTTTACAGCAGGCTTTCGAATGGAAATTTTTAAATCCGTATTACTGAACGACGATTCGCTTTACTGTTGCAGCATTGGCCGACTGAATGCGTAAAAAATAAATGCCTTTACTTAATCCGTTGAGGCTCATTTGCCCTTGGCTCATTCCTTTGGAGATGGACGATTGCTGAACGATTCGTCCTTGAAGATCGATGAGATGCAGCTGCGCTCCGGCGCTTGTTTGTGCTAGGCGGATATTTAACAATTCGTTGGCTGGATTGGGAAATACTTCTGCGGTGAAATCCGGTGTTTGTATGCCGGTTGGATCTGCGTCGGAATAAATTCCAATATTGTCAAGAAAGAGATTGGTGCCACTGCCGTTGATTGCACGAAAACGCACCATGACAGATCCGTTGGTTGCTAAAGGCAAAAGATCGAATTTGTAAAAATCCCAATGTGAAGCTTTGATCGGACGGAAATTCGTCCAAAGTGTATCCACCGATGCGAGTGATTGTCCACCGCTGTGAAAAATACTGGTCCAGCTTGCGCCACAATTACCAGAAACAGCAATATCCAGTGTATCGCTCAGAGAAGCACTGCGAAAACGGTAGCCCAGATCAAACCGAAGAAAAAGGGAATCGGCGGTTGCGGGAACATTCATAACGGGTGTGATGAGATCGTCGAATTGCTTGCGGTTGGTATAGCTCAGGAAAGGCATTCGGGCCGAATAGCTACTGTTTGTTAATCCTGCTGTATGGGTTGTATCCCAGGTTTTACTGTTGTCATAATTGAACGGCAGCCAGTTGTTTTGACTGAAATCGTTATTTTCAAAACTTTCGGCAAAAGGCAATTCCACTGTTGGCTGCACGAAAATGTGAGCAACCCGGCTGTTGTTTAGCAGATCCCGTTCAATAAAATTTCCTGTTGGGGAAAATGAGGCGATGATTTCATGAGTGCCCGAAGTGAGCGTTGCGGGAGTGAGCGTGATATTGGTTTGAGCGCCTGGCATCAAGGTGCCGTTCCACATGGAAGTTCCTCCGCCGCCACCGTCGAGGCTCCAATTAATCATTCCACCGCTGATGATTTCGGTTCCAACATTCTTCAGAATAATTGTTGGCTGATAGTTACCTGCACAGGCAAATCCGTTTCCTTCGATGGATGAAACGGCGATGTCGTAACCAGATGTGTTGGGCGCAACAGGCGTGTGTTGTGCAGAAAGAAACGTAAAGGCGGCTTCGAGGTTGATGATGCCACGTCCATACACATTGTCTTCCCCCACTTCGCCAAGATCAACAGCTGTTTGATACAAAGCATTGAGCAAATCGCGGCCGCTGAGAAACGGAAAGGCCTCTTTGAGCAACAGCACCGCACCCGCCACATGCGGGCCAGCCATAGACGTACCTGAATATTCGGCATATTGATTCCATTGAACGCTGGAGCGGATATTTACACCCGGAGCAGAAACTTCGGGTTTGATTTTCCACGCCTCTATTACATCACAGGAAGTTGGGCCGCGACTGGAGAAACTGGCAATGGGATAGGCTGAAGTTGCTGCATTGAGCGCACCAACAGTAAAAATGGACAAACTGTCGAAAGTGACATATTGCGGTAAACCAATGGTTCCAGGTCCTGGTCCTTCGTTGCCCGCTGAAAATTCGACAGCAATACCGGCTGCATCCAGCGCGGAGAAGAGATCTACCATAAACGGCGCGGTACACAATCCTTCCGCAATTGAATCGCCAATCCCCCAAGAATTGCAGATCACATCCGGAATGTCGTTGCTGGTGGCGATGTCTCCATCGGGATTTAGCGCAAATTCGAATGCTTCAAAAATAACGGTGACCGGTTTGATGTCGGCCACATCTTCTACAATGGGATCGGCGGCCATATAAGCTGCATTGAAAGCAATTCCGATGGTGTCGGCAAAAGCAGTATCGAGTCCTAAAACGGTTCCTGTAACGTGTGTTCCATGGGCATCCGACTTATCGGCAGGAGTTGCCGAATCAAATCCTTTCCAACACCACTGCTGGGGCATATAATTGCCTAAATATTGACGACGAATGGCGGGATGGACAGGCCAAACACCGGTGTCGCAGGTGAACAGTTTTCTCCCTAAACCGGTGTATCCGAGATTCCACATAAATGGTGCATGAATGGCTTCGAGGCCCGGTTCATGACTGCCGATACTGCGGGCGAGCGATTCGTGTTTTTCAACTGCAGGTATAGAGGTGATGCGAAAGCGGTCGTTGCATTCGATGTGCTCTACATGTTCGAGTGCAGCGATTTCTGCAATCAGTTGTGGAGTTGCATCAACAACCATCATGTTAATAATATGGAACTGACGAACAATTGCAGCTGTTCCATCTTCTGTTCCAAGCCAGCTTTTGATAAAATCTACAACGGGCTGCTGTGTCGCTGCAGATTTCTGCAACAAGGTCTGATTGAGCATCCGGGAACGCTCGGCCAGCGGAATGGCGTTGGTTTGAAAGCTGATGTTCAGTTGACGGGCGTCGACCCGATCTCGCATATAAATCTGAACACGTTGAGATTGATCGGGATGACTAATCATCCGTTGCTGCAAAAGTGTGCTGATGGTTGTCTGCGCACTTGCTGATATAGAGAAAAATAGGCACAGCAACGCCTGAAGGTAACGATGGATCATGCGGATAAAACTTTCCGCCAAGATAATTTAAAAAGGAATGTGCTGCTTAGAGGTTCTGTTTAAGCAGTGTGCGGAGATCTTCCTGAAAAGACATGGAATTTAAACCCAGTGGAACAACAAAGTCGCCATCTACCCGATCAATGATCTTGAATGCTTTGGAGAGAATATCTTCCCCTTCTTCACTCAATGCAAGCGTTTTAGAACGCGTGTCCATTTTATTTTTCTTCCGGCTGAGAAGTCCTTTTTTCTGCAAAGTGCGCAGAATCTTAGACGTCATCATTTTATCTATCCGACAGTGTTTAGCCAGATCTTGCTGAGAAACAATATTCTTTTGAGTTCCGATATATTGCAAAGAGGCCAGCAATAGAAATTGAGCATGTGTGATGCCGATGGTATCGAGACCTGTTTTAAGTTTCCGTTGCCAAAGCATAGATACTTGCCACATCACAAAACCAGCAGTTTGTTCCGGATCGGCAAATGGATGACGGCTGATAGAAGCCTTCACAGAAGCCTCGGAAACTTTTTTCGACATACCTCAACACAATTAAGGTTGCAAGTATAAGCAAATTCGATTTCCTGCAAGTACTTAAGAACAACAATGAATGTAGTATTCGCTACTTTCATCCAATAACCAGATGTAATAACGTGTGTTTAATCGAAAAAACAGGAGCGAAAAAAGGTTAAGGCAATCGGGACACTTACCCTGTTGACAAGAATCGATTGCATGAAATCAATCTAAAACTCAGCGGTTGGCACTGAGCCAACGGGGCAAGCCACTGAGGTCGTTGTGGATCTCGATGTTGCTGAATCCGGCCTGTTCCCAACAGAGCGCTACTTCTTTGGTCAAAGCAGAATGACTTTCGGCAAGCAGTAATCCTTCCGGCTGGAGCAGAGCATTTCCCCATCGGGCAAGGTGACGATAGAATAGCATAGGATCTTCATCGGGAACAAAAAGGGCCATTTCGGGCTCCATCTGATGAACATGCGCAGACATGCCGGCACGTTCGCTTTGAGGGATATAGGGAGGATTGGAAATCAATACATGCACGGAAGGAATATCTGAAGGAACATCCCCTAAAAGATCCGCTGGCATAAACTGAATTTCCAGATTTAATTTATGGGCGTTTTGGCGCGCAATTACAAGGGCATCCTCCGATAAATCGATGGCCAGAATCTGAGCCTGGGGTATGTAGTTTTTTAATGCCAGAGCAATGCAGCCACTTCCGGTGCAAGCATCGAGTATGACTGGGGATGGATGATTCAGTTTCTCCAGCAATCCGTTGACGAGTTCTTCGGTTTCCGGCCGC
>CALQRR010000174.1 GCA_943333015.1 Chitinophaga pinensis
AGATTACACCGTATTTGCCCGAATCCCATCTTTCCAAAGTAGCACGGGAGTTGCCTCAGGCAATCCAGGAACGTGGAAGAGAGATTCGGACCTTTATGCCGCGTTATGGCTGCATCAATGAGCGCCGTAATCAATTGCATGAAGTTATTCGTTTATCGGGAATGAATCTGATTGTGGACGACAACGATCAACCACTTATCATCAAGGTTGCTTCGATTCAGGCTGCTCGTATGCAAGTCTATTTCATCGATAATGAAGAGTATTTTCAACGGAAATTTGTGACAACCGATAAGAACGATCAATTCTACGGCGACAACGATGAACGCATGCTCTTCTTCTGCAAAGGCGTTATCGAAACCGTGAAGAAATTAGGATGGTCTCCTGATGTGATTCATTGTCATGGTTGGATGGCAGCTTTGCTTCCAGTATTGATCAAGCGCAATTACAAAGATGATCCTTTGTTTGCTGAGAGTCGTTTGGTTGTTTCTCTATACAATGATGCTTTTGAGCCGGATATGGATCATCGTTTAGCTGAAAAGCTAATGATGGATGGAATTGAGGCTAATGATGTAGCTATATTGAAAGAACCAAGCTATCTCAATCTAATGCGCCATGCAATTTCTTTTGCTGATGGCGTTATTGTAGCTCAGGAAAATGCATCAGAAGAACTGATCAATTTTGCTATCCAATCTAAAAAACCACTCCTCGGACTTCAACCAGAGGACAACTATGCGGATGCCTATTCTGCATTTTATGACGAGGTTCTCTTGGGGGAGCCGGTCGCCGAAATGGCTGAGTAATTCCGATATTTTACAGATACCCTTGAAGATACATCGCCTCTTTTACCCGGAACGTTCCTATTGGAGCGTTCCGGGTTTCATGTTGTTTAGCTGCCTTTTACTTTTGGCTTCGGCATGTAAACAACCCGATCTCGGATTGGAAGTTCAGAATCCTTCCGACGCAGTCAACCTGCTTCGAATAGACGATCTTTCGGTTCGCACTTCGTTGGAGCGGGAAGATTCTGTAAGAACGGACGAATTATCACTCAACTTGCTCGGCGCATACAACGACCCTCTGCTTGGTTCCCTGCGTGCAAGTTTTTACACGCAACTTCGGCCAAGCGCAAGCAATATCAGTTTTGGTGAAGATTTTATTGCTGATTCTCTTGTATTGGTTCTTCCTTATCGGGGATATTACGGAGATCTGACCAAACTCAAAGGTTTGCAAAAGTTTACCGTTTACAGAGTCACGCAAGATTTTGCCCAAAGTTCTGTCTACTACAGCAACGATACCCTTGCTATTGAAAGTACACCAATCGGTCAGACTGGTTTCATCGTTCCGGTCCTCACCGATTCTACATTGGTAACTGGAAAGAAAGAAGCCCCACAGTTGCGTATCCGCCTCAACACAGCCATTGCTCAGGAAATTCAAAACAATGCAGCTGCATTGGTTGATGGAGATGCCTTTGTGCAGTTGTTGAAAGGGATTTACATTACATCGGAAACACGAAACAATCTTCCAGGAGAAGGGGCTATGCTGGACTTTAGCTTGCTGTCGGGTGCTCGGATGGATCTGTTTTATAAAAACTCAACGAACGATAGCTTGCGAACTTCATTCGCCGTTAACGAGAATTGTACCCGCTTTACCCGATTTAACCATGTTTATTCACAACAGATTCTGAATCTGATTTCCACTCCAGCCCTTGCCAACGAACGGACCTATGTTCAAACGATGGCAGGACTGAGAACGCGGATTGATATTCCCAATCTGAGATCTTGGCAAGCAGGTAGAAATATTTTGGTAAATGAAGCTCGCATTATTGTTCCTGTTGCTTTTAATGATTTCGGTATCTACCTTCCCAACCCACAACTGAATATGATTACTAAGGGGGAAGACGGAACACTCGAGACAACTCCTGACTTGCTTATTGGCGACTCTTGGGCTGGCGGTACATACGATGCTGTTAAAAAAGAATATATCTTCAATGTCACCCGGTATATCCAGAAAATCTTAACAGATTTGATTGTTGATCGGGGACTCTTTATTCAATCCACTGGAACGGGCGTTAGTTCCTATCGGGTACCTTTAAACGGTGGAGCATCAGCCGAACGCCCGGTTAGATTTGAGCTCCTGTATCAGGTTTTACCACAATAACACTTTACCTAAATATGTGCGGAATTGTTGCCTACATGGGAGAGCGTGAAGCTTACCCGATCTTGCTTAAAGGTTTACATCGTTTGGAATACCGCGGTTACGATAGTGCCGGTGTCGCATTGATTAAGCCAGGAGAAGAAATTAGATTATTTAAGTGCAAAGGGAAGGTTTCTGATTTGGAGCATTTCGTTGTAAACAAAGATGTTTCAGGACATATTGGTGTTGGTCATACCCGTTGGGCTACCCACGGTGTTCCGGATGATAAAAACGCGCATCCTCATTTTTCAGAATCTGGAAAACTCGTTATAATCCACAATGGTATTATTGAGAATTACGCTTCGCTGAAGAAAGAACTCGAAAATCGGGGACACGTTTTCAAAAGCGATACAGACACCGAGGTGCTCATCTATCTTATTGAGAATATCCTCGAAAATGAAAAGGTAGAACTTGTTGAAGCCGTCCAAATCGCCCTCACACAAGTTGTTGGTGCGTATGCCATCGTTATCTTGTCCAAAGAAAATCCTGATCTGATGATTGGTGCCAAAAAAGGCAGCCCGCTCGTAGTAGGAATCGGACCTGATCATGAGTATTTCATCGCTTCTGATGCAACACCTATCATCGAGTACACGCGTAATGTGGTGTATTTGGATGATGAAGAGATTGTGATCCTGGAAACAGGAAAAGAGATGAAAATTAAGACCATCCGGAACCAAGATAAAACTCCGTATGTGCATGCGCTCGAAATGCAACTGGAAACGATCGAAAAAGGCGGTTTTGAGCATTTCATGTTGAAAGAGATCTATGAGCAGCCTCGCTCGGTGCGTGATAACATGCGTGGTCGCTTGAACATTGAACTAGGAGAAGTCACCCTTGGTGGCATCATCGACTACCAGAGCAAAATCATGAATGCCCACCGAATCATAATTGTGGCTTGTGGTACATCGTGGCATGCTGGTCTTGTTGGCGAATATCTGTTTGAAGATTTGGCTCGCATTCCGGTAGAAGTTGAATATGCATCTGAATTCCGCTACCGCAATCCGATTATTACTGAGAATGATGTCGTTATTGCCATCAGTCAATCCGGTGAAACTGCCGATACGCTTGCTGCAATTGAATTGGCTAAATCAAAAGGAGCAACCATTTTTGGCATTTGTAATGTTGTTGGATCTTCCATTGCACGTGCAACTCATGCGGGCTCTTATACGCATGCTGGTCCTGAAATCGGTGTCGCTTCAACCAAAGCATTTACCGCACAAGTGACTGTTCTTACGCTGATGGCTCTGGTTATAGCCAATAAGAAAGGAACCATCACGCAAGCGAAGTATCATCAGATGCTCAATGGTCTTGATCAGATTCCTGCGAAAATTGAAGAGGTTCTGAAATTGGACGATCAGATTCGTCACATCAGTTCTAAATACAAGGACGCAAATAACTTCCTATACCTCGGTCGTAGTTATAACTTCCCGATTGCTCTTGAAGGTGCTTTAAAACTAAAAGAGATCTCCTACATCCATGCCGAAGGATATCCGGCAGCGGAGATGAAACACGGCCCTATTGCTCTCATTGATGAGAATATGCCGGTGGTTGTTATTGCCCCTTCCCGTGGCGCCTATGAGAAGATTTTAAGCAATGTACAGGAAGTGAAAGCCCGTGGTGGTAAAATCATCGCTATTGTTACTCAAGGAGATCAGGATGTCTCTGCTCTTGCCGATCACACCATCGAAATTCCAGATGTGGAAGAGGAGCTTACTCCATTGATGTGCGTCATTCCATTGCAATTGCTGGCCTATCATATTGCCATTATGCGTGGTTGTAATGTCGATCAACCCCGAAATCTGGCTAAATCAGTTACGGTAGAATAAACCACCCATACTGAAACAGAAAAGCCCGGCTGATCCATGGATGAGCCGGGCTTTTGTATGGTTATCGTCCTGTCACTAAACAGTCATGATCTCTTTTTCTTTGGCTTCCAAATGCTTGTCTGTTTTTACAATATAAGCATCTGTTAATTGCTGAATTTTCACTTCTGCATCTTTTGCAACATCTTCTGCAAGACCATCTTTAACCAGTTTGCGGATCGCTTCATTCGCATCACGACGAATATTCCGGATGCTGACTTTTGCATTTTCTGCTTCACCTTTCGATTGCTTGACCAGATTCAGACGACGTTCTTCCGTTACCGGTGGGATGTTGAGTCTGATAGTGATACCGTCGTTTTGAGGTGTTAAACCGATGTTGGATCCAAAGATGGCTTTTTCAATTGGACCAAGCATTTGTTTTTCCCAAGGCTGAACAGCAATCGTACGCGCATCAGGTGTGTTGATATTTGCTACTTGACTCAACAGCGTGTTGGCTCCGTAATAGTCAACATAAATGCCGTCAAGCATCGCAGGGCTGGCTTTTCCAGCGCGGATCTTAGCCAGTTCGGCCTCGAGGTGAGAAATTGCTTTATCCATCTGCACGGTGGCAGATTCAATTTGTGGCTTTACCAGTTCGTTCATAGCTTAAGAGAAAGGTGTGCAAAGAAACAAGATTTCATGACGATTTTCAAGTGATTCAGAATTCCACAAGTGTGCCAATCCGTTCACCATCAATCAGGCGTTTTAAATTACCGCTAGAATCCATATCAAACACGATAATGGGCAATTTATTATCGTTACACAACGTACATGCGGTCATGTCCATCACATTCAGGCCTTTTTCATAAACCTCGGTGAATGTTATCGTTTCGTATTTTGTAGCAGTAGGATCTTTTTCCGGATCGGCAGTGTAAATGCC
>CALQRR010000175.1 GCA_943333015.1 Chitinophaga pinensis
ATACAACATCCCAATGTAGATGATCGTAAATTCCTTTTCTAGGGACAAACTTTGAAAAGGACGCAGTTCATCTTCAAAAAAACCATTCAACAACACATGACTTTCCCGCTGAACAAATGCACCAATTTTTTGAGCGTAAAACGGCGAAATCGTTGTGATGATCGCACTTGTTCCAATCCACTTTTTTTCACTGCGGCGCTCGAGGTTTCGTAAAAAGCCGTCCAGGAATCCACGTTGAGCATTAACTTCACTGGTTGTCCAATCGTCGCGGTAATCAGCAATCCAAGGGATTCCCGTCTTTTGATGCAGCAGATAACCGAAGCGGAATATTTCAAACGGATTTCCGGTCACCACAATCGCATCCACATCGCCATGCTCCCGGCAATATTGGAGCGCAAACGTATACAGATTGGAAAATGCAATGAATGAAGAATGAAAGTGATAGCCCGTCAATTCAACAAACGAAAGTGCTTTTCGTAAAAAACGGTGTTTGGTATTACCGTGTTTGGAGTACAAACGATCGCGCATATTTCCCCGGAAGGGTAAATAAAAAGCTTCATAAGCCTCGTTTTTCTCATGTATTAGTTTGGTGCCCGAATCGGCATGCATATCGTCTGGTTGCCCGATGTGCTTTTCCCAGTTGCGGGTTACCACCACCGGATTCCAACCTTCTTGTTTCAGGTAAGAAGCCCAGCCGAGACTGCGTTGCGATGCGGTAAGATTGCACGGAGGAAAAAAGTAACTCAGGATCAACACTTTTTTCATTTCTGACCAAGTATTTGAAGGAAGTTGGGGCTGTTCGACCGCACAGAATAGGCTGTTTCGATTTTGACGCGTGTGTTTACCGACAAGCGTTTCAATTCTTCTCGGTTGCATAGGAGTTTGCGCAAGGCACGTTCCCAATCTTCGGGCGTGGTGCAGATATATCCATTCACACCATCGTCAACAATACGGGTATTCACGCCTACGGGAGAAACGAGTGCCGGAATTCCCAGTGCCATGTATTGCAGTGCTTTGAAACCACATTTACCTTGTGCCCATTTATCATCCAGTAAGGGCATAACGCCTATGTTGAATGCTAATAAATCCTCAATTTCAGTGTCTTTTTTCCATTTGCGGAACACGAGCGATTTCAGATCCAGAACAGGTGGAATGTCTGAAATGACCATAAAATCGAAATCAAATTCCTGTTCCAGAGTTTGTAAAACCGGAATGAGCTCATGGATATAACGGATGGTGGAATGAGAACCCGTCCAACCGATGACCAGTTTTTCGGAGTCCTGATTTTTAACCCGGTTATGCAGGTTTTCGGTATCAATGGTTGTTGGGTTGCAAACAATCTCTGCAGTGGGGTTGAAGTTGCGTGCATACTGACAGAGGTAATCGTTACCGCAGGAGATTTTCCATACCCATTTGCAGATATGCTTCACGTTGGCGTATCCCTTTAAAAAGGAAAAGCTGCTGTTGGCCTCCGAATAATTGGGAATCCAGATAGCATCATCAAAATCGTAAATGATTTTTTTCTTCAGCCAACGTGCTGCAAAATATTCGAAAAACGGCGGTCCGATGGGTGTTGCTTCGCGGTGAATAAAAACCACATCCACATCCCCTAACTGAAATAACAGCGCAAACCTACGTAGAAGGCCCCCCAATATGGCCAATGCTTTTCGGGGAAATCTTCCCGGTAAATAGAGAATGTTCCAAATTTCTTCGCGTAAAAAAGGCTTCAGCGAATAGTCAATACCCTGCTCCTTCAGTACCTCAAAGTACTGTTCAAAGCGGAAGCGCTGACTGGCTGCTTTGCCGATAGGATAAGGTACTACGAAGAGAATTCTCATGCAGGCCGGTGTCGGTGTGCAAACCTAAATAAATTCAGGGAACAGACTTCAATCAAATTACTGGATACGTGCTGAATTGGAGGTCTTTTTAACACATCCAATTCCAAGACTACTTCGTAAAATGGCTATATTTGACGCCATGGCATTAAACCGACAGAATGCACCGGTGTGGATCATCTATTTAGGCGATCTGTTTATGTGCTTCATTTCTATTTGGGCGGCTTACCAGCTTCGTTTTAACTTTCAGATTCCACCGGAAGATTTAGTCACGTTACCGCTGAGTTTTACTGTTGTGGTGATTGTGCGGGCTGCGTTTGCACTGGTATTTCAGACGCATCGAGGAATCATCCGTTTTACCAATACCAAAGATGTAGAGCGGATCTTTTTTTCCATTGTTGCTGGTTCGGCCCTTTTCATGGCGCTTAATCCTGTGATGTTTCTGATCCGACAACAGTACCTCATACCGTTTTCAATCATCATTATCGACGGCATTCTCTCCGTTTTTCTGTTAGTGATCAGTCGTATTGTAATCAAGTCGGCTTTTTACGAGCTCATCAGCGGACAAAAAATCAAAACGCCCGTGGTGATTTATGGAGCCGGTGATACTGGACTTACAGCCAAACGAGCCATCGAACGCGATGCCGGGGCGAAATACAAAGTAATTTCCTATATCGATGATAACATTCAGAAAATTGGAAAGAAAGTACAGGGCATCAGCATTCGTCCTTCTTCAGAATTAAACGAGATTCTCCTGAATTACGAAGTGAAGTTGCTCATCATCGCAGCAGAAAGCCTTCCCCCAGGTCGCAAACACGAAGTGATAGAACTCTGTCTATCGCACAATACCAAAGTCTTCAATGTTCCACCTGTGAAACGTTGGATTAACGGAGATTTGAGTTTCAAGCAAATCAAAAAAATCAACATCAACGACCTGCTCGACCGTGATCCGATACAGCTCGATTCGCATTTGATCCAGCAGGATCTTGCAGGTAAAACCATTCTGGTAAGTGGTGCCGCCGGTTCTATTGGAAGTGAGATTGTGAAACAGATTCTCCCTTTTAAACCGGGTAAAATCATTCTGCTCGATCAGGCAGAAAGTCCGCTGTATGAGCTCGAACGTGAGTTGATGGACGAGTTCAAGGTGAAGAGTTTTGATGTTGTGATTGGCGACATTCGCAGTGAAGAACGGATGCGGCGGGTGTTTGAGCACTTCAAACCCGAAGTCGTTTTTCATGCAGCCGCCTACAAGCACGTGCCACTGATGGAAAATAATCCTTCCGAAGCCTTGCTGACCAATGTCATGGGAACGCGCATTCTGGCGGATCTTTCGGCTGCATTTGGGGTGAAAAAATTTGTGATGGTTTCTACCGATAAAGCCGTCAATCCAACCAATGTAATGGGCGCCTCCAAGCGAATCGCAGAGATGTATGTGCAATCGCTCGGACAAATCAGTCCAACACGTTTTATCACCACCCGATTTGGGAATGTGTTGGGTTCTAACGGATCAGTGATTCCGATTTTTAAGAAACAGCTGGAGAGAGGTGGGCCCGTTACCGTGACACATCCCGACATCACGCGTTATTTTATGACCATTCCCGAGGCCTGCCAATTGGTGCTCGAAGCCGGAACGATCGGGCAGGGTGGGGAGATTTTCATTTTCGACATGGGACAATCGGTCAAGATTGTGGATCTGGTTCGCAAGATGATTAAGCTCTACGGCCTTACTGAAGGAAAAGATATTGAGATTGAGTTCACCGGATTGCGACCTGGAGAGAAGTTATACGAAGAGCTGCTCAACGATCAGGAGAACACACTGCCAACGCATCATCCGCAAATCATGCGCGCCACGGTTCAGGAATTTGATCATGCTGTTGTAAGAGCTCAGGTGGATGAACTTATTCAATTGTTTTCTTTCCAGAATAACAACGAAATTGTTGCGTACATGAAAACCATGGTGCCCGAATACAAGAGCAACAATTCCATTTTTGAACAACTTGATTAATTCACCTTATTATGCATAGTACCCTCATTCAGATTCGGTTTTCCGACATCGATACCCTCAACCACATCAACAATGCGAAGTTCCCCACGTTTATGGAAATTGGGCGTATTCAGTATTTCAAGGATGTGGTTGCCGGGACGCACAATTGGAAAGATACCGGTGTGCTGGTTGCGAACTATACTATGGATTTTAAAATCCCGATTTATTTAAATGATGTACTTTCTATCGAAACAGAGGTGACCGCTGTAGGGACAAAAAGCCTGACGTTCAGCTATCGCTTTGTGGTAGAAGGCGATTCAGGCCCTATTGTAAAGGCAACAGGAACCAGTGTGATGGTGTGTTTCCATTACATCGATCAGCGCAGTATTCCGGTGCCCGATTTATGGCGTGAGCGTATCAATGCCTATCAGGGTTCTGATTTCTGATTGATTATTTGATTTCGTTTTTTTGAACAATCCACACGCATTCCTGTTCGATACTTTCAATTTCACATTCATGAAAAAGATATTTCTACTTCTTTTCGCCGGAACATTTGCTGTTGCTTGTGCCCGTGTTGAATCAAGACCTGCAACTATGGAAACAGCCGCCACTACTGCCAGTTTTTACGATTTCAAAATGAAAACCATCGACGGTACTGAATTCGATTTCAGTACGTTGAAAGGAAAAAAAGTACTCCTCGTAAATACGGCTTCCGAATGTGGTTACACACCTCAGTACGCCGGCTTGCAGGAGCTCAACGAAAAGTATGGCGATAAAGTAACCATCATCGGATTTCCAGCCAATAATTTTGGTGGTCAGGAACCGGGAAGCAATTCCGATATCAAAGGATTTTGTCAGAAAAACTACGGGGTGACTTTTCAGATGATGGAAAAGATTTCGGTCAAAGGAGCGGACATGGCACCACTCTACAAATGGCTTAGCAGCAAAGATCTCAATGGCTGGAACAATGATGCTCCCAACTGGAATTTTTGTAAATATCTGATCGACACAGATGGCAAACTGCTCAAATTTTATTCATCAGCAGTGAAGCCGCTCAGCGAAGAAATTACCTCCAAGCTCTAGTCCCGACCCGAGCAGAAAAGAAAAAACCGG
>CALQRR010000176.1 GCA_943333015.1 Chitinophaga pinensis
AGGATCGACTTATGAATGGGATGCTCTTGATGCTTTGCCAACGGAAGAAAAACGACTGGAACTGGAAGAAAAACTTCGAAATATCCTGCGTGTGCCCTTTACGGTTATTGGGCATGAAGCTGGTATTCGTCCAACAGTGCGCGACCGACGACCCTTGCTGGGCTTTCATCCACAACATCCTTCCATCGGCATTTTCAATGGTTTGGGAACGAAAGGAGTTTTGCTAGCTCCTTTACTGGCAAAGGAAATGACACGCCACATGCTGCATGGAGAAGCCCTTTCTCCCGAAGTCAACATTGTGCGATTCATCAAACGTTTGAAACGGGCATGAGCACTCCGGTTAAGACGCAGAATTATTTTGAAAATCTGGACGCTACTCGCTTCCTGGGTTTCTTTCATGTGTTTCTTGCGCATTGTATTTTTACCACAAATCCTGAAATAGCCAACACGTCGGCATTCCAAATTGCAACTATAAATGTCCGTTCTGGATTTCTAGGGTTGGACTATTTTTTTGTCCTCTCGAGCTTTTTGCTCACTTGGCTGGCGCTCTCGGAATGGCAAAAAACAGGCACATTCCGTCCCGGCTTGTTCATGGTGCGCCGGGGCTTGCGTCTTTGGCCCTTGTATTTTTTACTTGTTTTGGGAACATATGCGGGCGTTGAATTATACGGAGAGCGCTTAGCTATTTCGGCTCTTCCTCCGCTGGAAGTCTTTCTCCTTTTCATCTCCAACCTCTGGATCACAGCACATGGTCAGAATTTTCTCTTTCTGCTCGTCTTCTTCTGGTCCATTGCCGTTGAAGAGCAGTTTTATGTGTTCTGGGCGTTTGTCCTTCGTTTTTGGCATACACAACTCCTTGCGGTGAGCGTGCTGATGATTGCCGTATCAGTGATTTTCAGAGCGATGAACCTGCACGATGAACCCACGCTGTTTTTTCATACCCTGAGTTACCTAGGTAATTTTGGAATTGGTGCCATCACGGCTCGTATCGCTTTTGATAAAGGCATTCTCCTGCAAAAAATAGAACTCCTGCCCAAGAGTGTCATCTTCTTGATCTATCTTCTGCTGGCCGTGCTCACCATCGGGTATTTTCGCTGGTTTCAGTCGCCGGTGATGATTGTTTTTGAAAAGCTCATTTTCGGATTGTTCTTCGCCTTCCTCATTCTGGAACAAAGCTATTCACGTCATTCGCTTGTTAAACTTGGTCGTTTTAAAACGATCAGCACCTTGGGTCAACTTTCACTGGGGCTGTATTGCTTTCATGGTGTTGTGCTCACCGTCGTTATGCCGTACCTCAAAACGGCAGGTTGGTCTGTCGAGAACTGGCAGGTATTTTTGCTGAATCCGCTTTTGATTTTTGTGTTGACGCTGCTGATTGCCCAACTGAGCTATTCCTTTTTTGAGCAACCCATTCATCGGCTGCGCAGGCACTTTTACCCAAACACTTCTTCGAGAACTTCCGGTGTGTGAAGGCCGTGAATAGAAGGCAAATGCCAGCGAAAGAATTCCAGCAAATGGCGGGAAATCATTCTACGCATTGGGCGGGAAAACTTCAAGGTGTGAAGCTGTCCGAAACCGATGCTCAGGAGTTGATGAATCGCTTCGCTTGATGGACCATCGAGACAGGTTGGACCGGGGCTGTGGTGAAAAACGCCATCGGTAAACTGAAAATACGGAGTGTCCTGACTGAAATTATCGCTTGGGTAAAATCCCAGAAAGCGGGAAAACTCGAGCAAAAACTTCAGGTGAAAGTCAGGAAGTTCCTGAGGTGTTTGATCGAGCAGTAGCAACGCATCCCGCAGGAAATCGAATAAATCGTCGTTGCTTTCCTCCTCTTTGATGGTGCGTAAAAGCACTTCAGCCAAAAACAAGGCCTGAGCTGTTTTTCCAGATGAAAAAGGGATTCCGGCATAGGGAACATCGATTCGCAATTCCCGGATGTTTTGCAAGCCCCGGTTTTCCTTAAGCTGCATTTGGATTTCGAGTAGACTAAGCGGTTGTAATAGTGCTGCTTTATTTCCGCCTTTTTTACTCCGAACACCGTTGATCAGAAACGAAACAAGTCCACGCTGACGGGTGTACATGCGCGCCACAACCGACGAATCACCATATCGGAACGTGTGCAGGACGATGGCCTGACTACCGATGAGCATCGATCAATGGATAAACAAAAACTTGGTGACTTTGGTCTGACTGCCATCATCGTTGGAGCAAAAAACCAGATAGACTCCAGTAGAAGCGCGTTCACCAGAAAAAAGCTTTCCATTCCAATCAGCTGTTCCCCCATTGGCAATGGTTGAAAACACCAGATTGCCACTCACATCGGTAATCTTCACATTCGCATCCGTAACTAATCCGGTAATGGCAATAGGCCCTTCATATCCATGTTCTACCGGATTGGGAAATGTATACACATGGCCAAAGACATCCCCGCCGCGGGAAGCATCGGTCCTGTAGGAGCAAATGCCGACATCTGTACCGATAAAAATCTCCCCCGTTTCGCCATTCATAGATAAAGAGGAAACGGTATTGCTTAAAAGCGGACTGTTTTCGGTGGTGTATTGTGCCAGCTGTTCCGTTCCATCGGGAGAAACCACAAAGATTCCCGCTTTCCGGGTGCCAATCCATTTCCGGTTTGCTCCATCTACGGCTATCGCAGTGACTTCCTCTTCCTTGAGCAGGTACTGATTAAATCCATCCTGTCCAATGACAATGGTTTGAGAATCCCAGTTGGTAGCGCCTTGCTGAAAGATTGATTCCGGTGTATAAAAGACGCTGATTCCTTTGGATGTTCCCACCCAAATTTGGCCATCGAGATCCTGCGTCATGCAAAAAACGGTATTGCTGGCAAGAGCGCCATTTCCGGCCTGATCGTTCAGAAACTTGTATCCTTTGAGCGTTGTGCCTTCTGTATTGGCAACCAAAATTCCTCGTTCCTGCACAATCACCCATTTGAGACCGGAGCTATCGATGAGCATATTTCCCAGAAACTGAGAGTTGACCGAGCTGCTGAACGCGAAGTTTTTCCATTCGCCGCCGGGTGTTTTCACCGCCAGTGGCTTTGCAGAAGAAGAACACACCACCCACAGATTTCCATCGGGATCAGTCGCGACATCCGACACACGAATATCGTTCGGGTAATTCGCGATCCCCACTAGGCCGCTGTTTAATGCCCCAAACCGCTGGACTATAGCTCCATTTTGCAATTCGGCCACACCGCCACCCCAGGAAGCAACGTACAAGTGTTCATTGTCGGCAGGATCGATGGCAAGAGAAACAATATCCCGGACAAAATCAGTCCCGGAATTCAGTTTAAACGCATCCCAGTTCAATCCATCAAACCTAAAAACGCCATCAATAAGATACAAAGGCGAATAAGCCACATCCCATGCTCCGGGAGCTACCCAAACGTTTCCATTGGAAGATTTCATTCTGAAAACATTGGAAGATGGTGGCCCGGGGACTGAAAATGCCGCATTGATAAAGACATTCTGCGATTTGACGAGGCAAAGATTATTATCGGCAATCCAGACACGTTTAACATCCACCCGATCAATGATAGCATCCAGGGGCGAAGGAGGAAGAAGTCCGTTTTCATAGGAAAGCACGTTCTCAATAAAGAGACTTCCCGAATCAACGAGTGTGATGCCATAGTTTGTTGTGATGGCCATGCGTTCTTCTCGGGAGCTGATGGAGTTATATGTTTCTCCGGAGCGGAAAATGCTCATCGCGCCGTTTTTTACTTGAAAAACAGTGTCCTGGTCAACGGTATTATCGATGTGTGAGGAGGCAAAAATACCCCCAGCGAACCACGTCAGATTATTGACTGAGCGACTTTTTAATAGGGTATCCTGTGTCCAAGCGACATAATAGGGCAAAGCAGGGTTTGATAAATCGGCGGAGTAAAGTCCCTTGGAAGTAGCGGCAAATATGCGGGTGCCGTCGGTGGCAATATCGAAAACGTCCGGATTCAATAACGAAGGATAGAGCGTTGTGCGCACTTCCCGTTTGGTGAGATCGTACACGACAATTCCGAAGTTGCAGCAGAGGTATGCACGGTCGTCGATAAACCGGATAGCATTGATGGTTTTGCCCCCTTGCACAACCGTGGAGCGTTTGATGTCACCCACGTTCATGACTTCGTTGTTGCGCACCAAATCCAGATTTCCATTTTTATACCCAACTACGAGGGTGTTGGTTCCTTCGTGAAAATTGAGGCAATTCAGGTTGATGTCGCTCAGGCCGTTAGAACGGGAAAGGCGTTCAATGGAGCCTTCGTCTTTTTTGAGAATGACAATGCCATTGGTTGTTGCACAATAGACAAATTCGCTGCTTTGAGCCACTGAGCTTCCCCGGCTGAACGGTAAATGTTCGCGCCATTCGCCCAAGGCAATGTTTCCGGATTGTTGAGCAATGGCCGTAAACGAGAGAAAGAAAGAAGAAAGCAGGAGGAATACAATCCGGTAATTCACATTCATAAGCGATGATTCAGCCCCGATTAACGCTGAGGGGTGTAAAGATATTTTATTTGAAGGAAGATCGTTCCGCGCATTTGAATCAGGATGGAGAAGGATTAATCGAATACGCACGCATTTGTATGGCTTGATTTAAAAAATAGGGATGCTAACAATAATTTCACTTACTTTTAAGAATGTGCAACATACAGCTGCGCTGAAAAGGTTATTTTTGACCCATGCATACACCTGAAGAACCGCTCCAAACACCGGCTACCGGCCCGAATGAAATGCCGGAACTCGAATCATCATCCACTATCGCCAACGCTGTAGAGCCTGATTTTCCTGCAGAACCAGCTCCTCAGGAAGATCCTGTTATTGATGCTCCTGAAGAAATACCAGCAATTCAAATTCCGGAAGAACTGCCTGTTTCCACACCCGAACAGGAACCCGCTAGTGAA
>CALQRR010000177.1 GCA_943333015.1 Chitinophaga pinensis
CGCCGAGGAAGAAGCTGCGATACTCGATGCCATTGCTTCTGCTGAGACACAAACGTCCGGTGAAATCCGTTTACACATTGAGTCAAAATGCAAAACGGACGCAGTCGACCGAGCTGTGGAAGTCTTTTATTCCCTTAAAATGGAACAGACCCAAGAAAAAAACGGTGTTCTGCTCTATGTTGCAATAAACGACCGTAAGCTGGCAATCATTGGCGACTCAGGCATAAATGCAGTTGTTCCGGATGGTTTCTGGGACAGCACGCGCGATTTTTTAGTAGAGCACTTTAAAAAAGGTGAAGTTGCTGCAGGATTGATCGGAGCAATTAATAAAGCAGGAGATCAGTTGAAATCCTATTTCTCATTTCGGGAAGATGACCAGAATGAACTTTCCAATGACATATCACTTGGTAATTAAGCGAACATTTTACGTCCTATTTCTTGTCCTGTTTTTTGGAATAACATCCGGAATTCAGGCAAGAGAGTTACCCAAGCGTCCTGAACCTGCCCGTTTAGTAAATGATTTTGCTTCCATTTTGAAGGCAAATGAGGTGGCGTTGTTGGAAAACAAACTAGTTGCATTTGACGACAGTACCTCGAATCAGATCACCATTGTTACACTGTCGAATTTGGACGGAGAGCCTGCATCTTCGTATGCTCCAGAACTTTTCAATTCATGGAAAATCGGTCATGAAGGTCGTAATAATGGTATTCTAATTCTCGTTTCGATGGATAATCCTCGCGAGGTATTTATCAATACGGGCTATGGGATGGAAGAATTTGTTCCCGACATAACCGCGGGAAGAATAGTCCAGGAAGATCTGCTGCCGTACTTTAAAAAAGAAAGGTATTATGAAGGGCTCGATAAAGCCTCAACGGATCTGATGCAACTGTTGAGTGGAACATTCAAAGGTTTTGCGAAGAAAAAACAAAGCAAGAGAATACCGCCACTGGTCATTGTTATCATCATCATTATTGCTGTGATTGTTATTTCACGTTCAAAAGGAGGAGGCCGCGGAGGTTACATACGAACACTCGGAGGTCCAACTTTTGGTGGATGGGGCGGTGGGTTTGGTGGAGGAGGATTTGGTGGAGGAAGCTCTGGAGGTGGATTCGGCGGTGGTGGATTTGGCGGATTTGGCGGTGGCAGCTCAGGCGGTGGCGGTGCAGGTGGAAACTGGTGAGTTAAATTACAAGAGTGTTTTTGGCAAATGACAATAAATAAATTAGGTTTGAATTCACGCAACCCAATCCTTCCAATGAAGCATCTTTTTACCATTGCCCTTGTACTTCTTTCATTATCAGGATATAGCCAGGCAGCTAAAGGCATGGAATATTTCGACGGGTGGGCTTGTACCAAAAAAGGGGATACCCTTCGAGGAAAAATCTGCTATGAAAGCACTAAGACGGGCGAACGTTTTGACAAAATTTATTTCACAGATGCAGCTGGGGCAAAAAAACGACTGGGTCCGGAAAAATTGAAATCGTTTGGTGTTCAGGGGAAAGTATTTGAATACATATTGCTGGATGAAGCACCGAGTGCAATTCCAATGCAAACGGTCATCACGGGTGACATTACACTGTATTATGGGTGGTTTCAGACATTGGATAGCACGCCCCAGAAGTTAGTCTATGAAAAAGGTATCTTTTTGAAAAAGAAAGATCAGGAAGGATATTTTGAAGTGTTAGACAAAAAATTTCAGAAATCAATGGCTGCTTATTTCAAAGGAGACGATGATATCATTAAACTAATTAAAGACAAAGACTACCAAGCAAAAGACATCGAAAAAATTATTCAGGCTTACAACGAGAAAAAATGATCGAATTGTAATACATAATATATGTAATCAGTTTGAAGCGGTCATTGACCGCTTTTTTCATTTACGGGATCATCCATTTTCGTTTCAGGCAATTTTGATGACAGAATAAGGTTGTTTCTGTAAAAAAGACCATGAAGAGCGTGTAAGTTTTTCTGTTCATATCGGTTAACAACTTTTTAACACAGCTATCTATTGGACATTATTTCCACCATTTGCAATGCTTGCAGCCCTGTTGGTCATTTAATATACATTATATAAAGATTGTTTTTTGTAACATTTGTTTGGTATCTCTGTAAGAATAGATAACTTTGAATCTCTAACCTAACTTAAAAATCAGAACAGTATGAAGTTTTCTACAATTGTTCGCTTTCCGCTTATCGCAGCAGTTTTGCTGGTTGCAGGAAATGCAGAAGCTCAAGTCAATGCTACTAGCGTTGTAAGCTTCACTCAAGGAATGCGCGCTGATGGTGTTTCTCCGATCGGAGTTACCCGCAGCAACTCTAACAACGCCGTTGGCGCAATTACTGCAAGCCACGACGCTAACATCGGTGAAGCATCAAACAACGCTTCTTCGGTTGAATTTGTATCACTTGGATTTGGTGGTGAGATCGTTCTTGAATTTGCGAGCCCAATTTGCAATCAAGCAGGAAATGACCTTACTGTTTTTGAAACATCTTACGGAACTCCTTCATGTGTTTCTTGGCCGGAAATGGCGTTGGTTTATGCACGTCAGGATGATTGTCAGCCATGGACACTTATCAGCCCTAATGCAGGTATCTGCCAAAATGCTGATCTTGATTTAGGTGTTCTTAGCTGGGCTAAGTTTATCAAAATTGAAGACATCACAAATCCAACATTGAACGTATTCTTGAGTTCTAATCAAGATGGTTTTGATGTTGACGGTGTTGTAGGTTTCTCTTCTTGTGGTGGTGCTGCTATCAATCCTGCAGACAAATATTCACCAAATGCAGTAGTTACCATTGCACAAGGTCTTCGTAAAAACGGAACTGCAGTTCCTGCTAACCGTTCAATCCAAAGCAAAATGTTGGGCGCTCCTCAAATGAGTGATGCTTCAACAACTCCTGCAAACTATCCTTTCTATGCGCTTGGATATGCTGGATCTGTTGTTCTTTCTTTCCCATACACGATCTTGAATGTTGCTGGTGCTGACATTGCTGTTTACGAAACTTCATTCGGAGATAACGCTTCACGTCCGTGCTCAAGCTATCCTGAAAAAGCAAAATTCGAAGGTTCTGCAGATGGTACAACTTGGTTTGATCTTGATGCTGTTCCTGCTAACGGAGATGCAGGTGCTATCCTTTGCCGCGATGGTCAATTGAACATCCCTGCTGCTGAAGCTGGAATGAACTACATCCGCGTAACAGACATGACAGTTGCTTTCGGAGCTGCCTCAACGGATGCTTATGATATCGATGGTATTGTAGGTCTTGGTCAGTGTGGTAATGCTTCAACTGGAACACCCGCTAAAATGTCAACAGAAGAAGAAATCGGAGAAGGTGAATTCGGTATCGAAATCTACCCAAATCCAGCTTCTGATGTTGCTGCATTAAACGTTGCAGGTCTAAACAACATGGATAACTACACAATCAAAGTTATCGATTTGATGGGTCGTGTGATCTCTACTGAGTCTGTAAACAACGCAACTGGTAGCTTCACTCATAACCTTAGCATCAACAAATTGACTGCAGGTATCTACATGGTTTCTGTTGAATCAAACGGAACGCGCGAAGTAGCGAAACTGATCAAAAAATAATCAGCTTAATTTCTGATTGCATAAAAAGCCCCGGATATACTCCGGGGCTTTTTGCTTTTTGTCCATGCAGTGATTTAGAATTGCCCTGCTTGTAATTATATACACGAATATCACACGATTGAAACTATCCGTCAAACTACTTTCAATAGCATTTTTACTTTGCGTCCCTATAAGTCTGATGTCACAAAAACAGCTTGTGACACCAAGTATTCAGGAAGTTTATGCGCAACTCATTTGCTCAGGAATGAAATATCCAGACATCGTTTTGCGACAAGTAATTTGGGAAACGGGTTGGTTGAAATCCAAGCACATGATGCATAAAAACAACCTGTTCGGATTCAGGCATTCCAAAAAATATATGCATTTTACCAGCTGGCAAGAAAGCATTGAATACTATAAAAACTGGCAAGCAAAACATTACACGAGACCGGACGAAGATTATTATACGTTCCTAATCAGAGTGCATTATGCGCAATCGAAAAGTTACATTAGCAGCTTGAAAAGCCTGAAAGTTAAAACCGACAATGTCATTTGTGATGAAGAACAGGCTAAGTGAAGCATTGCTAATTTTAGTTACATCAGCCATTCTGCTCACGGTACTTTCATTTTTTCCTTTTCACTATTCCATATTCAGATCACCTGATTTTTTAGCAGATCTGAAACCTCAAAAGCAACTTCCAGTTTGGGAAAAAAGCGTCCTCGACACAGGAATAATTGATTCTGCTTTCATTGAACCACAAAAGCTCCTCGCCGATTCGGCTATAGCAAGCTTTGGTGACCTCGGGGTGTTCTTTGAGTCATTATATGCTCTAAACAATCAGCCACAACCAATTCATATTGCCTATTTCGGGGATTCCATGATTGAAGGAGATCTATTAACAATGGATTTACGGAAATCCATGCAAGATCGGTTTGGAGGTCAGGGACTTGGCTATATGCCCATGACTTCATCCACTGCGGCCTTTAGATCAAGTATTTCACACCACTTCAATGAAGACTGGACCACCTATAATTTCAACAATAAGCCACCCGATGGAACCGAACTGGGCTGGAGCGGATATACGTTTAACGCTTCTCCTGGCGCTACAGCGGAGTATAAAAAAACCAAAAACCAGGATGCCTTCAAGCACATTGAACTTTTTTATAAAAGCAATACCCCCGGAACCTGGGAATTCAATTGCAACAATCACTCGCAGGAAATTGAATTCAATGCGTCAGACTCCTTGATGACACTGACGTTGGAAGACAGTGTTCCATTCAGAGAAATGTCGCTGCGCCTTATAGAAGGCACCCCTTCTGTGATGGGACTCAATTTTGAAA
>CALQRR010000178.1 GCA_943333015.1 Chitinophaga pinensis
ATTACGGTTGCCTAGGATCGGCCAATAATCCAGCATGGTTTCTATTTCGCATCAATACCCCTGGAACACACAACATTTCTGAAACAAATTCAAATGCCCGGGATCTTGACTTTATTCTTTACGGACCATTTACGGCTCCAACAGGCAATTGTACCCAACTCGATTCTGCGCATACAGCCGATTGTAGTTATGCAGGCGGTGCAACAGAAACAATCAACTTCACCTCCGTTACCACGGGCGATTACTATTTGTTAGCCATCACCAATTATTCGAATCTGGCAACCAATGTTACGTTTACGCAAACCTCCGGAACAGGCGATTTTGATTGTGAGTTTGAAGCGGTATGCTTAGTCAGCCTTGTAACAGCCACGCCTACTGCCTGCGACACACTGACCAATCAATACACGTTAAATGGTTCGGTATATACCTTTAACGCACCACCAACAGGTACGCTGCTGGTGAGCAACGGAACTGCTTCACAAACCATTGCTGGACCTTTCCAAAATGCGACCAGTTTTAGTTTGGCCAATTTGCCATCAAACGGACTCGGCAATACCATAACCGCTACCTTCAGCGCCGCAGCAAACTGCACTGGCACAACTACCTACACCGCACCAGCTGGGTGTATTCCATGTGACATCACCATTGAGAGTAATGCTCCCGTTTGTGAAGGGGAAACACTCCAATTTACCACCACATTTACCGGAACAGCGCAGTATCAGTGGACGGGACCGTTGTCGTTTAATTCCACGGCTGGGAATCCAGCTATCAGCAACATTACTTCGGCACATGCGGGCACCTATACAGTTCTTGTTACCGGTCAGAATTGTGTGTCGGAGCGCGATGTGGATGTGGAAGTTATTTCGGCTCAGGCGCCTCAGGTGATTGAGATTGGTAACGAAATTTGTGAAGGCGACATCTTGTTTCTCGGTGCCTTAGAAGTTCCGGGTGGGAATTTTACCTGGAGCGGCCCCGATAATTTCACCGCCAGTGGACGTAATGCGCAGGTTATAAATGCCACACCTGCGAATTCAGGAATGTATATTTTGGGGATGAGCTTGAATAATTGCGCCAACCGGTACGATACACTCCTGACCACAGTTTTTCCACGACCTGAAATTAGCATTCATGGAGATACTGTTCAAACACCCGGTAGTTCGGCTATTTTGTATGTTACTGGAGCTTCGGGGCTATATTATTACTGGAATTTTTATGGAAATCAAACCCTGCTCACTTCCAGTATTTATACCAGCGACCGCGATACGCTTGTTGCATTCTGGAACAATTACGAAGGTGTAATACGCGCGGAAGTTGTTGCTGAGGATGCGAACGGCTGTATGAGTAATCCGGTTTCGCTGAGCATACAGGTGAACAATGCAGTTGGTGTAAATACGGTAAATTCTCTTTCAGGTCTTCAGGTTTATCCCAATCCGGCCGATGCGTTTCTCCAGCTTAAGAACAACAGCACGCTAGCATCGCAGGTTATGCTGACAGATATTCAAGGAAAGAAACTCCAGAGCTTTCAAGTAGAGGCGGGTGAATGGAAACAGATATCTGTTGAGCAGTTGCCTTCTGGTATCTATTTCGTTCATGCAGGAGAGTTGCATTTCCCAGTGGTGATTGCCCATTGACCAATCTGGAGATTATCCGGCCGTTCGGCTTTCAAATGTTTTGAATTAAAAGGTCTGATCGAGTCCGAACCAATGATTCCATCGTTTGTTTAGATAGATGGACGTGGTAATTCCTTTTAATGACGGTCATTTTTACGTAGTTTTGCCACCCGAAACACCCAACAGCATGAAGCAATTCAGAATTTCAGTAGTGGCAGTTGCAACGATATTAGTGGGCTTAACAGCCTGTGATCAGAAAACGGATGGTAAAATCACCCCGGAGATGATCAATAATTCGGCAACGGCATCCGGCGAATCCAACATTCCGGTTTCCGCCATCACCTTTGATCAGGACACCTTTAATTTTGGAACAGTCGTAGAAGGCGAACGTGTTTCCCACGCGTTTACATTCACCAATACCGGCAAGAATGATCTTGTTGTTTCCAAAGCCATTGGCAGTTGCGGGTGTACTGTTCCAGAATGGCCCAAAGAACCAATTCGCCCCGGTCAGAAAGGAAAAATTGATGTTGTATTTAACAGCGACCGTCGGGTAGGAAAAGCCAATAAAGCCGTTACTGTTTATGCCAATACCGAACCTGCAACATCCATTGTAACGCTGACAGGATTTGTAAAAGGCGATCCATCCGAAGAATAATCATAACCACATACACAATTCAATTATGTACAATACAGTGCTTCTTATGGGAGCTTCCGGTCAGGGCAGTTTAGGTTCAATCCTTCCAATGCTGTTGATCATCGTTGTTTTTTACTTTTTCATGATTCGTCCGCAGATGAAAAAAGCCAAAGAGGCTAAATCATTTCGCGAAGGCCTTAAAAAAGGAGATACCGTTGTTACCATTGGTGGAATCCATGGGAAGATTGTGGAAGTGAACGAAACAACGTTCATTCTGGAAGCAGAAAGCGGCGCAAAATTCCGTGTGGAAAAATCGGCCGTATCGAACAGTCCACAGGATCAGCTTATTGCTGGTTCAAAATAAGCAGAAATGGCCCGGAGCAAAACCTCCTCGGTGCTGCGTTCGGTCACTAACCGCCGGAAACTGACGGTGTTTGGCATTTGTTTGCTGATCTCGTCATTTTTCTGGGTGCTACTGGCATTCAACGGTCATTATTCTACCACCATACGGGTTCCAGTTTCGTATATCAACATGCCCGAAAGCCGCATGCTGATTGAGAAACTGCCCCATGAGGTGGATATATCCGTATCGGGTTCGGGATACGACCTGATTTCCTACATTATCCAACCCAAACAAGCACAAGTGCTGCTGGATGGCCGTTCGATTGGTATGAGCCCGTCGGCCCGCGCAGGAGAAGCATTTCTGACCACGTATCACGGAATCGATTTTTTTAACCGGGAGCACGCCGATATTAAGGCACTCAATATTCTTCCCGATACCATTTATTTCTCGTTTTTCGATCGGGGCTATAAAAAGGTACCAGTGATATTGGAACAGTCACTCACCTTTGAGCGACAGTTTAGTTTGAGCGACAGCATTGTGTTAAGTCCGGACAGTATTACGCTGACTGGTCCTATTAACGTGCTCGATTCTATTGCATACATTCGGACTGAGGCGTTCGTGTTGAAAGGCCTGAATAAATCGGGGAATTACACCGTTAAAATTAAAAAACCAAGTGATCAGGTAACCTATGCTCCGGTGGAAGTAGGTGTGCATTTGGAGGTGGATAAATTTACAGAGGCCACTATCGATGTTCCGGTGTATGTAGACCATTTGCTGAGCAGCGACAGCCTCGATATTTTTCCGCAAAACGTGCAGGTTACGTATTTGGTTTCCTTGCGGGATTTCAATAAAGTAAATCCGAAACTGTTCCGTATTTCGGCAGATGCGTTTGATTTGCGAAATGGGAAAGCAGAAAACCTGCGCTTGTATTTACGGCAGGTTCCACCGTTTGTCCATGGAGTGCGCATGGTACCTGAAACGGTTGAATTTATTATCCGAAAACGCTGACGTACAAGAGAATGCTGGCTTAGCGGTTGAGCCAGATACCCTTTTAGACGCCCTTGGCGGATAAGAGCGTATGGGCGAAGACGCGACGGTGGTGGAGGCACGACACAGCCGGAAGCCCCGCCTTGACATTTAATTTGGATGAAAAAGATTCCGCACGTGCATCGTTCCTATAGATAGATGCTAAAACTGATGTAAATTAATAGCATGAAAAGGATTGGGTTAACGGGTGGCATTGGAAGTGGAAAAACCACGGTGGCGCGCATTTTTAAGATGTTGGATGTGCCCGTTTACAACTCTGATGAAGCGGGTAAACGGATTACGGAGGAAGATCCGGAAGTAAAAACCAAGATCCTCAACCGATTTGGGCCGAATGTATTTGATGAAAGCGGTCGACTGCATCGTGGCAAACTGGCCAAGGTGGTATTTCAGGATCCGCAGGCGCTGAATGATCTCAATGAGATTATACATCCGGCAGTGGCGGCCGATTTTCAGACGTGGTGTGAGCAACAAACGAGTCCGGATGTGTTAAAAGAAGCCGCCATTGTTTTTGAGCAGGGACTTGATAAGCAGTTAGATGGCGTTATTGTGGTGGAAGCGCCCGATGCATTGCGGATGAAGCGGGTCATGAAGCGCAACGACATGAGCGAGGAGGAAGTATTGCAACGCATGAAGCAACAATGGTCACAAGAAGATTTAGTTCACCGCGCCGATTGGGTGATTCACAATGATGAGCAGCAGTTGTTAATTCCTCAGGTGCTAGATGTTTATAGCCGAATTATTCCCTGACTAGCTTGAATAAATAAAAATTACAACTTACTCATTCAGCAAATTAGAGAAATGCACATACTATCCAACAAACAACTTCATGCAGCAGATGCGTATACAATTGCCACGCAAAACATCCGTTCGGCAGATTTGATGGAACGGGCTGCCGAAGCTTGCAGCGACTGGTTAATAAAGACACAACCGACAGATGCGGTGTATGGAATTTTGTGTGGTCCGGGCAACAATGGAGGAGATGGCTGGGCGATAGCGCGGATGTTGAAAAATGCAGGGAAAGAGGTGCAGGTTTTTGCACTTCCGGCGCGGGAAACGAGTGACGATAATGCATTAAATAAATCGCGCTACCTCATGGATGGCGCCGATCACCATAAACTGGTGCAGAATTCGGCGGGGACGATGGAGGGAATAACGGTCATTGTAGATGCGCTGTTTGGCAGCGGTTTGAACCGACCACTGGAGGATGAGTTGGCCGAAATAATTAGAAGTATCAATCATTTAAAGGTGCAGCGAATTGCCATTGATGCCCCGA
>CALQRR010000179.1 GCA_943333015.1 Chitinophaga pinensis
AACAACCGGATAGATTCATGGAGATTGCTGCTCAGTTTCAGCACCAATGCCATTAGCAAGCAAGCTAGAACATTGGCTGCAAGTGTCGCATAGGGAAGGGGAATGCTGTTGTTTTTAATGACCAGGCTGGAAAGCAAAAGACGGATAACCGATCCTGCTCCTCCTCCAAGAAACACCAGCAGCAGTGAAACACTGTTCATGATTCCTGAAGTTTTAGTTGGGGATGAATAAAACGATCGGTCAAACGGGCCAATAGCCATCCGATACTCGCTCCGATAATCCAGCCACTCAGCACATCTAGGGGAAAATGGGCGCCCAGATAAATCCGACTATATCCCACGAGGAAAACCCAAATCGACAGAAAAATCCACAGGTTTTTACTTCGGATGAAATGTGCTACAAACATGCTTAAAGCAGCGGTATTGCTGGCATGTGAGGAGTAGAAGCCGAATTCACCACCACAGTGATTATTAACCAGATGAATCGTGCTGGTCAACAGTGGATCATGGCAGGGGCGAAGACGTTCCACATAAAATTTTACTGCCACAGATAGCTGATCACTGATGAAAATTAGCAGAACAACCGCTCCCAACATCCAGAATATTTTGATTCCAAACTTCCGGATAAGTAATCCAGCTAATACCAGATAAAACGGAATGGCCGTCCAACGTGAACTGATCATTTCCATCAGATGGTCAATCGGATCGGCATGCCAGTCATTGATCGCACTGAACACTGTATAATCCAGTCCGGTTAGCGTCATGCAGGAGTATTAAGCGCTTTCCAGATCATGTCTTTCAATTCTACCAAACCAACACCCGTATGGGAAGAGATGAAAACATACGGTACATGAACCGGCAGTTCTGATTTCAGGGCATCTTTCAGCTCATCGTCCAGCAAATCACTTTTACTGATCGCCAATAAACGTTGTTTATCCAGCAGCTCTGGATTGTATTTCCCCAGTTCATTCAAGAGCACTCCATATTCTTCGGCAATATTTTTTGCATCCGCAGGAACGACAAACAGCAATGCTGAATTTCGTTCAATGTGGCGCAGAAAACGCAATCCGAGGCCTTTGCCTTCACTTGCACCTTCTATAATTCCAGGAATATCGGCCATGACAAACGACTTGTAATCGCGATACGCGACAATGCCCAGATTGGGAACAAGTGTTGTAAACGGGTAATCGGCAATTTCGGGTTTGGCAGCCGAAAGTTTAGATAGCAATGTTGATTTCCCCGCGTTTGGAAAACCTACCAGTCCAACGTCCGCCAGAATCTTCAGTTCGAGGATTTTCCATGATTCTGATCCGTCTTCGCCCGGTTGAGCAAAACGGGGTGTTTGCATGGTGGGGGATTTGAAGTGAAAGTTCCCCAATCCGCCACGACCGCCATTAACAATCACACGCTCTTCGCCTTCTTCGGTAATTTCAAAGTGGACTTCTCCGGTTTCAGCATCGCGGGCAATGGTTCCCAACGGTACCTCCAGAATGATGTCTTCACCATTTTTTCCTGATTTCAAACCGCTACTTCCTTTACCACCTGGTTCGGCAATAACATGCTTCCGGTATTTCAAGTGGAGTAACGTCCATACCTGGTTTGTTCCGCGGAGGATAATATGACCTCCACGTCCGCCATCACCACCATCAGGGCCGCCTTTGGCTGTATTGCGGTCACGGTGCAAGTGAATGGATCCGCCCCCGCCCTTTCCGGAGCGACAACAGATCTTGACGTAATCAACAAAGTTCGAATCAGACACGTTCTCAGATATTATTGCGGTAAGCTGAAGAATCAGAAACCGTATTATTTTGCAAAACTACAATTACCCTATCAATCAGCAGGGTATAAAACAAAAAATCCCCGCCCAAAGGCAGGGAAATTCTTTAAATATCAGATCAGTGACCAGCCAAATAGGTGGCTACTCCATCATGAGTTGCTTTCATAGCTGCATCGCCGCGTTGCCAGTTGGCAGGGCATACTTCACCATTTTCTTCAAAATACTGAAGCGCATCTACCATGCGGAGTGCTTCATCCACATTACGGCCTAATGGCAAATCATTCACCACCTGATGGCGAACCAATCCATCTCTGTCGATCAGAAACAATCCACGGAAAGCGATCATTGGACCTGTAGAGATCATTTCGCCATCTTCGTTGTAGTCATAATCGCCAAACAAAACCCCAAAATTCATGGAGATTGTTTTAGATGTATCGGCAACAATTGGATACGTGATTCCCTGAATACCCCCTTTTCCTTTCGGAACTTGAAGCCAGCCCCAGTGCGATTGTTCTGTATCGGTTGAGCAACCAACAACAGCAACATTACGCGCTTCAAATTCAGCCAGTTTTTCCTGAAAAGCATGGAGCTCCGTCGGGCAAACGAACGTAAAGTCTTTCGGATAGAAAAAGAACACCACGTGTTTGTTTCCTAGGTATTGTTCCAGTGAAAAATCTTCAACGATTTCTCCTCCATTGATAACTGCCTGTGCAGAGAAGGCAGGAGCGAGTTTTCCAACAAGTACTGACATATAAAAATCTTTTTGGTTAGTAAATTATGCGTTGCGAAATTAGTCATTCCGAAGCGAGGAAACGACTTTGGAATGGTTTTGTTTAATGAATCAGCAAAGCTGTTGCAAAGCCAAGGAGGATTGTGATCAGTTTGATGATATTGAAGCGGTGATGTTCATCCGTTTCAAACAGAATGGTGGTACTGATATGCAGAAAAATCCCAATGACAAATGCCAGTGCCCAATATCCAAACTGACCGTTTAAATCGGCCTCGGATGGGAAAATCGTGATTGCTGCCATCGCGCCGAGTGGCGTCATTAATGAAAAAATTACCAGTGCCAGAAAGCTCTGGCGGATCGTTTTGCCCGACAGGAGGAACAACGTCATCAAGGTGACAGAAATAGGAATATTGTGAAAAATAATGGCCGTATATAAATCCAATCCCACTTGTCCGTACATCAATGGAACTCCTTCTACCAAGGCATGAATGCACAAACCTGTCATGAGCAACCAAGGTGATTTCATGACTGGATGAAAATCGGTAGTTCCGTGGTCATGACCATGATGGTGGTGGTGACCGTGAGCCCCTGCTTCTGGCGGATGAATATGACCGTGTTCGATACCGCCGGATATATAATCCAGCAACAGCTGTAAAAGAAACCCACCTAAAATCAGCCATCCGCTGATCAGTGGATCATGAATGCCTTCGTAAACTTCGGGCAGCAGGTGAAACAAACACAGCGCAAGAATAAAGGCTCCGCTGTAAGACAATAACAGTTTGATCTGTTTTCCACTCCGAATCTTAAACGCTAGCACCAAGCTTCCGCTCGCAATGACCGATCCGATCAGAATTACTATTTTCCAAAGTATCGTCATGCCTTTTTAACGCAATAGATCAAACGATCGGAATGAACCGCATCGAATGGCTCTAATTCATAATTGCCGAAAACAGCTTCTATCTTCAATCCACACACACGAAAATACCTCTCAAAATCGACAGTCCCAAGGAGCATTACTTTTTCCTCAAATTGATACGATTTTCCTTTATCTGTAAATGCAATGGTTTTAATGACTCTGCCGTCTTGAATCTTCCGGTTCATCTGAAAATGAATACCATCAATCTGCTTGTCATATTCTAACGATCCGGCATAACGCACCTGCTCTACATTGAGAAAGTCAATGACTAGTCTTCCACCGGGTTTAAGCGCGTCCGTCATGTTTTTAACTACCCGTAGGTTTTCAGCATCCCGTTCGAAATAACCAAAACTCGTAAACAGGTTAAACACGATGTCATAGGCATTTGCCGAAAGTAATTGGCGCATGTCATGCACGAAAAAACGCAAGCCCGAATCCTCAAAATCGTGCGCGTACCGAATACTTTCTTCCGAAAGGTCCACGCCTGTAACGTCAAATCCTTTGCTGTGCAAATACACCGAATGCCTTCCTCGTCCACAGGCGAGGTCAAGCATTTGTACGTTGGATGCTGGTTTCAGATAGGCAATCAGGTGGTCCAGAAAGCGGGTAGCCTCATGAACATCACGATGCGTGTATAGAATATGGTAGTAGGGAGAATTAAACCACTCCTTGAACCATTCTGGTGATTGACTGATTTTCATGAAGGTGCAAAAGTACAATAAGCGGGTGGTTTCTCTATTAAAATCCGTTGGAGTTCACAATTCCTATTCGGAATGTTCAACTTACCGTTGGGACGATTAGGATATAAAAACAAAAAGCTGCCCGGTTGAGGCAGCTTTTTGACATTATTTGTGATGGTGAATTAGTTTTTGATAAACCTTACTGTGTTGGAATTTTTACCATTCAGCACACGCATTGTATACATGCCCGACTGAAGATCCTGAACAGATACGGTTGACAATTCCTCATTCATTTTTCCCTGCAATACCAATGATCCAAGTTGATTGAAAACCTGGTACGTTGCATTTTTTGGGCTATCGCTGAAGTTTACACGAAGTGTTTCGCTTACTGGATTCGGGTATACACCTACTGAAGTTGAATTTTCATTCATTCCGAGTGTTGCTGGAACAAGAACCGCATTGATAACATGCACTACACCGTTGCTAGCTTGAATATCGGCCATCGTTACAACTGCATTGTCGATGGAAACCGTTCCGCTTAAAATTGAAACGGTTAGATTATCACCAAAAAGCGTTGGTACAAGTTGTCCGTTCATAAGATCTGTCGAGAGAACTTCAGCACCTGCAACGTGGTGCAACAAAACTTGTGTTAAAAGTCCAGAAGGATCAGCGAATAGTGCATCCAATGTTGCTTGTGGAACTGCCCCAAACGCATCATCAGTTGGAGCAAATACAGTTAAAGAAGCCAATGGGTTTGTTAATGCTGGAAGTAATTCTGCTGCAATAACTGCTGTTGTTAAAGA
>CALQRR010000180.1 GCA_943333015.1 Chitinophaga pinensis
CATTTGAAGTTCATATTCAAAAATATCGCGATCTGGAGTCCCGATTTTTCCGATTAACTTATCCTGAACTTCGTCCAATGTATGTGCTTTCATTTTCTATTTGTTTGTTTCTTCTTTACTTCGAAATAATCCTTACTTATCTGAATAGTTTTGTCTATTTCACTATCCGGAACTTTACTCCTCTTCTTAATAAAGCCATGAGTTGAAATGACGCATGTATGCTCAGATGAAGATTTATCCCAGAATGCAAGCAATCTGTATTGCAAACCTTGATACAAGGTTCTAAATTCCCAAATATCGTCTCGCAATTTCTTAAAGAGCTCTGAATCGAATTCAACTTGGGACTTGCGGATATTGAACAAAATCTTCTCATAATGTTTCCGTTCCAAACCTTTCAAAAAATCAAAAGCTTCCTCTAGAAAAATTACCTTAAACTGTTTGTTCATTCAATAGAGCTTCAACGGTTCTAAGTTAGGGAATGTTTCTATGTAACGAAACAAATTCGAATATATCGATTATTACCTATAAACACTTAGTTCCGCGGCTGGGGATGACCGGAACGGAGGAACGCAATGCTTCAGATGAAACGTATGTAGGAAGATTGAACGATGCCTCAACATAGCACACATACCAGAATCGTTCGAAGCCACTGAGGGTTCTTGGCCACGCTCCTGCCAGAGGTTATCGTCATCATTTTCATTCTTGCCCTTCGGATTGGATCAATCGCCGGAAGAATCAATGGCATCGCAGTGATTCTCCCAAAAAAAAGGTGTTTGGTGAGAACCGGTTCAGTTGCGAAAAAGCTATGACCTACCCCTACTTCGCCCGGTAAACGGTCTGCATCGCAAGCACATGCGGAAAACTAATGCAGGCAATAAAAATAAAAAACATTCCCCAGGGAAGCTGTTCGTTGAGGCCGGCTTGCATGGGCCAGAGAAAATAAAAGAGCGCCAACAAGACCCAAGCCCCCACATGAAATGGAAGAGAATGTAGCCATAGGACCTGATGACTCAGATTCAAATGACGTTGTATGTGCTGCCAACCGGTAAAACTGTGCTGTCCAATAAAATAGAGTCCGAATGCGATCATGAGTGGAAGCTGGGAGCTCAGCATCAACCAAAGTACCGTAATGGCAAAAGCGCCTTGCTTTCGCCAAAGGGCCCACCATAGCCAAGGGAGCATGGCCCATATGGGACACGCCACCGGAAATGTGAGGTCGCCCATAGAGCGCAAAATGGCATTGGTCTCTTGAAGATGCGTGCCCAAGATGTATGCTAAGACAGATGCTCCCCAGAAAAAAGCAGTCGGTTTATTGAAATGCCATACAGCGCCATCCGCTTGTCCAAAGTGCCAGGCGGAATACAGGAGAAATACACTGAGCCCGAGGGTGGGATTGTACACCCAGACCAAGGCCATCAGCGCCATCAGCGCGAGGTACGTTAAGATAAACACGGGGGCTTTTTTGAAATCCCAGCGACCTGCAGCAAGCAGGTGATCAACCGCTCCATGCGGAATACCGATTGTAATAAATCCGAGCGCCAATAAACTGGTGGAAACGTACCGTTGTGCATCGGTATTATATCCCAGAACAAGGAGCAGGAACGTTAAAAGCGTCAATACGATCGGACGAAAGCTTTCGCTGTGAAAGGCCTTCCGGGCAAGTGCTAGTAAAAACGGTTTCCAAGGCAGCTGCATGAAAATGGAAAGATCTTCCTGAAAACTGGTTTTCTCATCGAGAAACCGCATCACTTTTTGAACGCCGATCGACTCGAATAGGGAAAGAAAGATGCGCTTGCCTTCCTGAGGTTGTCGCTGCAAAATGTCGAGCAGCAGCGCATCGTAAAAAGCGAATCGCCCTTGAAAGGCATCGGCATGCTGGATGTTGAGCGCAGAAACATTTCCACCCGTCCGCATGGTCTCGGTTAACTCCCGGGCATGGTAATACATGTTCTTGAAAGCATACCCGGTGCTTGGTTTAATGTTGTAATTTCTTGCACCCAAGTTTACCACACCGGTAATAGTGGTATTTTCCATGGACGTGTTGCTCATGGGAATACACCCTTGCTCACGACCTAATTTAGTGAAGCTACCAAAGTGCTGTGTTGTGTATTTTTCTAACAACTCCTCCGCTTCTGGCAGTGGAAGGATGTCTGATCCGAAACGCGTAACCTCCACGAGCGCTGTGGTGGGAGAGAAGGGCAATACATACACAAATTGCGTGTGCCCTAACTGCTCGATGTTGAAATCCATGAAGCGGAAAGCCTCTGGAGAATCCATGGTTGTTGGGGTTTCAATCATCCACCCCACAAAGCTTTGATGAATATGCGTTTGGCCGACTTGAGAATGGGAATGGATGGGCGTGCGGGAATCGAAAATGGTCGTTCCGCGAATCGTCTGCTCCTCGATTTGAATAAAAGGCCCTTGTGCATCTTCCGAAATAGCCGCTATATCCGCAAGGACATGGGTCCATTGAAAGGTCTCGCGCAGTTGATCTATATAGTTATACAGATCGATGCTGGAAATATGATTGTAGGTATAAGGGAATAGAGATGTCTCCTGTGCATTGGGGAGGATGACCGTTTCCCAGGCATGTGAAATGATGGGCTTTAGGGCATGGGCAATCGGTTCTTCATGGTGCGACCAGAAACAAAAGGTTTTATCGCGTGTGTCTTTCTTTACGCGATCAATCAACAGAACCCGGGCATCCTGAAGCAGGTTGGCCTGATGCATCTCCAAGAGCAATAAGGAGGCAGATGCTCCTGTGCCGCAGAAAATGTAATCATAGGATTCCGATGGAATGAGGGTGTTCACGCGGATGAGCGATTGTGCAGTTGATTTACTTAGGAAAGCATTCATAGAAAAAGGGAGGAATCACTGATGAGCGAATCCTCCCTTTTATCGATTGTATACTAAACGGTTCTTAGGTGTTTAGTTTTCGGAGTTACGTGATAGACTGTAAATCACAAGACCAAAACCAATTTTGTTGATGGCATCTGCGATGTTGTAAACAATATCCATTGCATGCGTTGCTGCTGCAGGATCGGATACCAACTGGATTCCAAATAAACCACCTGGTGTGCCCAAAATGTATCCTAAAGGATAAATAGCCCAGCCCACGAGAACGAACCAACCCAAAATCCGGGTAGCTTTTGCCACTTGAGGACCTGCTGTTTGAGACAATTTCGCCACTTCTCCAAACCAAATAATGTAGGCAATGTAGAAATAGGCAGCACCTGAAATAACACCCCATAGTACGCTGTTTCCGCGGTCAATGGTTTCTCCAAAGTACCCTGTAACAAGCATTACAAGGGAAGCAAAAATGAGTTTCCACAGCAATGAAACCTTCGCTCCTGCTTTTTTAGTAATGAGGTAGAATTCAACGCACATAAGGGGAACGGTAAGAATCCAATCCACATAACGAAAGAATGTAGGAGAGTCACCTGTTTCCAAATTATAGCCGCGCATGTAGTAGTAATGCACTGCTGCAATAAACGTGATGAGTCCGGAAACAAGAACGGATGTCCTCCATTTCGGGGAAGTGTTGTTTAATTCGAAGAAGAAGAAAACAGATGCGGCCATCATAGCCATCGTTCCGATAAAGAACGTAAATGCAACGTAATTGTCGCTAGCAATTTTTAAATGCTCCATTTTTTGGTTGTTTTTTTGGTTAGTGATTTTTTGAGATTTTTCTAAAAAAGTGTGATTTTTTTATTGAATTGGTTTTCTAAACAGCAATTTATCTCGATTGTTTAGTGAATTGAAAAAATAATCATAGGTATTTACACTTATTTTTAATAATCACCCTTTAGGGCTCATAATGGCAGGACGATACTTTTAGAAAAGGGCGGGTACTTTTAGCAGACGGCACTATTGAACGCTCCGGACAGAAATCCGAAGATGCCGTTGGGAAAGACAAGACATTGTCGTGTGATTGCAGCCGCAGACTTCAGTCTTAGGCTCACAATGGAAGTATGATTTAACAGAGGTGAATCTACTAGTCGAGAATAGTTAATGGTACAGAAAAGAAAAATGTCGTCCCTACGCCGACTTCACTCTCCACCCAAATTTTACCGTTGTTCATTTCAACAAACTCTTTACAAAGTATTAAACCCAATCCTGTCCCTTTTTCATTTTCAGAACCCAGCGTGGAGGTTACTTCATTAATTTGAAACAATTTGTCAATTCTTATTTTTGTCAATCCAATTCCAGTATCACTTACCGATATAATTATATCATTTTGTTTTTCTATAGCAGATATCGTTATCCTTCCTTCAGGCAATGTGAATTTTAAAGCATTTGAGATTAGATTTCTAAACACAATGGAAACCATTTCTCTGTCTGCATGTACCTGAATATTTTCTGGCAGTGAACTTGAAATAAGGATATTTTTTTGTCGTGCAATATCCCTACACAAAAGCGATATATCATCAACTATGGCTGATATGTTAAAATATTTAGGATTACCAATAATACTCCCAGATTGTGATTGCGCCCATGTGATTAGATTCATCAGCAAATTCATAGCCCGTTCTGAAGACTTTTGAATAATTAACGAAAATTCATCAATTTTATCAAAATCCTTTTTCTTAGAATGAACGATGAGCATTTTACTTAAACCAATGATGGAATTTAACGGGTTTCGCAAATCATGAGCAATGATAGTAATGAACTTGTCTTTGTCCGCATTCAATTGAATTAATTGCTGAAGCTCTTTGTTCTTGATTAACAGTTCAGATGCTCGTTTCTCTTTCTCCTTATTTTGAAAGTCAAGTTCTTTATTGGCAATAATCAACTCATCCGCACGCTTTCCTTTCTGCGTATTTTGATAGGCAAGCTCTCTATTCGCAATGACTAATTCTGATGCCCGATCTTTTTTTTCGTTATTTTGAAAAACTA
>CALQRR010000181.1 GCA_943333015.1 Chitinophaga pinensis
GGTAGACGTTACCTTTAACACCCCCGGAACCTACACCGCTACTATGGTCAGTAACACGTCACTGGGAACTGACAACCGGACGCAAACCATCACCGTGGTTCCTGCGCTTTCACTCAGCGCCAACATCGGAAACGCCTCCGCAACGGCCGACAACGGATTCATCTTCATTACCATGACCGGTGGTCTTCCGCCGTATCAAACCACCTGGGCCGATCTTCCCGGATTAAATGATCTTACGGTTACGTTTCTCGCACCTCAAACATACGACATCACCATCACCGATGCCGCCGGTTGTTCCATCGACACCAGTTTCACCGTCCAGCGGCCTGCCTCGATCAACGATCTCACGAGCCCTGCGTTTCAACTGGCTCCCAATCCATTCCTCGATCAACTCAACATTCGCTTTGCCAGTGGATTTATTCCCCAACGCATCGCCGTGTATGATCTCAGCGGTCGCAGGGTGCTTAACCATACCGAATCTTCGGTCGGACAGGAAGTGCAACTCTCCTTGGGCGGTTTAGCTTCTGGAACGTATTTGCTCGAAGTTTCCTTCAGCAACCGTCCATCCGCCACGCGCCGAATCGTAAAACGCTGATCCAATCAACGGTTCAGGTACCGGATAAGCATCACGATGAGGGCAAACAGAAACATGAAAATACTGATTCTGTTCATGCCGTTCATAAACCGCACGCTGCCATTGATCTTCTTTTTGTCGGAGCTAAAAAGTGTCCGGATGTCTAGGTAATACAGGATTTTCTTGAGAATCATGATGGTTGGAACTTGCCCAAATGTACGGGTAGATTCCCAAAACGAATAGCATAATCCTTTGTTCATTTTTACTTCGCAATCCTCTGGCACATTCGACCACCAGGATGTCCAGACTTAAGTCCGGGTTGCCCATGAAAAGAAAAAGCATTTTTTAAATTAAAAATGATACATTTGTGATATCAAATCGATATCAATGAAAGAACTATCTATCAAACCACAATCAGGAGCCATCGCATTATTAGTAGGGCTCGCACTTACAGCACTAGGAGCTTGGTCCATTTGGGCGGAGTTGTTTATTATCGCCCCGTTTGCATTTGTAATTGCACTGCTCACATTCGTCGGTCTCACCGTTGTTAACCCCAATGAATCGGTCGTTGCCGTGCTCTTTGGATCCTACAAAGGCACCGTAAAAGACAATGGATTTTTCTGGATGAATCCGTTTTATGTGAAGCGCAAAATTTCTTTACGCGCCCGCAACAACGAGAGTCAGCCGATTAAAGTAAACGATAAGCTGGGCAATCCCATCATGATTGGAATCGTGCTGGTATGGCGGGTAGAAGACACCTTCAAGGCGGCTTTCGAAGTCGACAACTACGAACTGTTTGTGAAAATCCAGAGCGAGTCGGCTATCCGGAAATTAGCAGGCATTTATCCTTACGACACGTTCGACGACGAACACATGGATATTTCACTCCGCTCCGGTGGTGACGAGATCAACCATCAATTGGAGCGTGAGCTTTCCGAACGGTTGCACATGGCCGGTATTTCGGTCATCGAAGCCCGCATCAGCAACCTGGCCTACTCACAAGAAATTGCCGGAGCTATGTTACAGCGTCAGCAGGCTACTGCTATTGTTGCCGCTCGTATCCGCATTGTAGAAGGCGCTGTTGGAATGGTCGAGCTGGCACTGGATCAGCTTTCCTCTAAAAAAATCATCGAACTCGACGACGAACGCAAAGCCGCCATGGTGAGCAATCTGCTCGTGGTTCTTTGTTCCGATCGGGCAGTATCGCCCGTGGTAAATGCCGGAACGCTTAATCAGTAATTCATCCCTGCATTTTTCCACTCCCATGGAACTGTTTCAGGAACGCCAAACGCTGCACCGGAATCCAATCATGTGGATCACCATTCTGCTTATTCTGGCAACAGGGTTTTGGGCCGTAAAAACCGAAAACGCTCTTCCAGGAGATGAAGATTGGCCGGGGATGCTCATCTTGATGGCTGTTCAAGCGGGCTTGGTGCTGCTTTTACTGCAAGGCCGATTGGAAACATTCGTCACCCGGGAAGAAATTCGCTTTCGTTGGTTTCCGTTTATGTGGAAAGCCCGGAGCATTCGCTGGTCCGATGTTGCCTCGGCCGAAGTACGCAGCTACAAACCGATTCGGGAATATGGCGGATGGGGATTGAAAGGCTATTCACATAAAAACCGCGCATTCACTATCGATGGAAATGTAGGCCTGCAACTCGTAATGAAATCGGGCGACCGCATTCTGATTAGCACCAAACAGCGCGAAAAACTGGAAGTCGTTTTATTCGAAATGAAGATTCCTAAAACACCTCATGTCTAAGAAAAAGCCTTTTGTGTTGCGCCTCGATGAGGACATGCTCCGCGATGTGGAGAAATGGGCTGCGGATCAGTTTCGCAGTACCAACGGGCAACTGGAATGGATTATCCGTGAGGCATTGGTCAAAGCCAAACGTTTGCGTAAACCCACCGAATCAACTCCTGATGAAAGCCAAACTCCCGGAACTGAAGCGTGAGCTGGAAGGCTTGCCTCAACCTGAACTGGTGAGGATTTGTCTGCGGCTGGCCAAACATAAAATCGAGAACAAAGAGCTCCTCGATTACCTGCTATGGTCCTCCGACGATCCCATGGCGTATGCCGAAGCGTTTAAAGCCGAGGTGCTTTTGCCCTTTGAAATGCCTTTTGTCAATGCATATTCGTTCACTAAAAGCATTCGCAAATCTTTGCGTCTGGTGACCAAATACCTCCGTTTTACAGGCGCGCGTCAGGGCGAAAGCGAACTGTTACTCTCCATCGTCGAACGCTTTCACAGCACCTATCGCCGGGAATACCGAAACGGCGCATTGGCCAAAATCATGTTCCGCTGTCTGAAAAAAGTAGCCACCAACATTGCCAAACTCCACGAAGACATTCAAGCCGACTTCACCGGGCAGTACAACGAACTATTACGACTATCCATCAACCGACTAGGTCAGGAATATGCTGAAAACCAAACGTATCTCTGAGATAGAATCCTTATTTCGTTGGGAGAAAGCGTCAAGAAATGGGTATGTTCTTTTTGACGGAACTCAACGTATCCTAGAATTGAAGCTTGGTATTTTTCATACTAACGCATCGATTACCAAAGACGGCAAGGTCTTTCAATTAAAGCGTACCGGATTCATGGGTATGGGAACAACTATACAGGATGAATTTGGACAACTATTGCTTGAAGTGCAAAACGGCTCTTGGTGGAAATTTTCCCGGAACGTGATTGCCGGTAAAGAATCGGTCTCTGTTACCCGGAAATATCAACCTCATCAATCTTGTTGCATTTCCCAATACGGTCAAGATATCCTTATTTATTCGCATATCCTTCAAAAACGAAGACTTCAACTCGTCATTTCATCAAACCGTTCTGCGCATGAAAATGATTGGTTGTTTCACGTGTTGCTGTTGCTAACAAACCGAAGCTTTCAGTATGTATAACACCTGCCTCTCGCTTTCCGAATAACCTGCACCAGCCAAGCACATTAACCAATCAGCACATCAAAGAATCAGCAAATCAGCACATCAATAATCAGCACATCAGCACATCAGCACATTAATTAATTAGCACATCATTTCCCCAATCCTTCCACCACCTTGGCCAAAATCCCCCGCGATTCGGCCGACCACCACTGCTTCAGCGTTGGTTCGAAAGCTGTTTTAAAGTCGACGGTCATGCGTTGAAGAATTGGGCTTCTCAAATTGAGTTTGCTCTGTGACCACACAGCAGTGCTCAGTTTTAGATATTTTTCCAATTGTTCTAGTCCGCGGATTTCCACTTCTGCAAGTTCACACACATCGTTTACTAGGTTGATCTCCAGTGCTTCCTCCGGTGTGTGTAATTTGCCTTCGAGTAAGCTCTGGTAGGCTCTGCCACGGCCAATGACGAAACTGTAGAGTTGAAAAATCGTTTCTGGAACAACAATGCCCAGGGGGATTTCATTCAAGCCAATGCGGTATTTACCAGTGGCCATCACCCGGTAATCGCAGCCCAGCGCAAGCACACAACCACCCGCCGGACAATGACCGGTGATAGCTGCCACCAATGGCTTGGGAAATGACACAATTCTCCGCACCAGCCTGTCGAATACTTTCCAAAATTCAATGATCTCCTGTTCATTGTAATGGTAAAGTTCGATCACATCCAGCCCCGCTGAAAAAAACTCACCCTTACCGGTAAGCAGCACCCCGCGGACCTGATTATTGGCTTTCAGTTCGAGCAAGGTGTCTAATAATTCGTTCGCCATCTGAGCATTGATGGCATTGGCTTTTCCCCGGTTGAGGCGAATGATCGCTATGGATCCTCTGATGTCCGTTTGAATCGTTTCCATGAAAAATATTAACGCTTAAAAATACATGTTTGACGCACAAAGCAAGGTTCTGAACCGACATTGTTAATAACTGATAATCAGTTGAATCTCTTTCCTACTTATTTCCTGCTAAATTTGTCAATAATCACCCCTGAGCCCGAATCTAATTAACTCATAATCAGGCGCTAAATCAAAACTTAAACGCATGTCAATCTCACTCGAACAACAACGCGAACTAGATCAGCTCAACGAAGTTTTTCGTCGTTTCGATGGCCAGATGAATGCTTCAGACGTGCAGGCGGATGAGCTCGTTCATCAATTCATGATGGTCGATTTCCCTCTCGTAAATCCAGATAAAGCACAAATGCAAAAGTTGGCAGATATGCGCCGAACATTGCTGAGTAAACGCAGCAATTCTCCCATTCAGCAAGTTTCTCCCAACGGAGACATTCAGTTGAGTTTCGAATAATACTCCTCACCTTATTTTCAAGATCCGAAGGACACGTCCTTCGGATTTTTTTTTGCTTATTTTTCCGCAATGA
>CALQRR010000182.1 GCA_943333015.1 Chitinophaga pinensis
GAAAGAAACACACCAGCAAAGCCGCCACAGCCCGGAGGAGTTGGATGATGTCGAGTTTGGGTTTCATGGTAAAAACGCTTCAGGAAATGGTAAACCGAATGTGTTATCCTAAGCCAATTTCAAAAATTTTAAAAAGCGTAGAAAGCTGAATATCTACTTTCCCATTTTCCAGTCGGGAGATATAACTCTTCTTCGTTCCAATCTTTTCGGCCAATTGTTCTTGTGTGATATTGGCTTCCTTTCTTGCCTCTTTTAACATTTCTGAAATCACAAAGTAATTGGATTTGATATCATGCTCGTCGCGCTTAGGAGTGCCGCGCTTCCCATATTTTGCCTCTAAAAGCTCCTCAAATGAATTAACTTTTCTTAATGCGTCCTGTTCCATTGCTCTGCGTTTTTTGTTCAAAATACGATTGCTTCAGCTGTGTTGCTTTTTCAATCATTTTCATTGGTGTTTTTTGTGTCTTTTTCTGAAATCCATTAAAAAGAACCACCAAGTGCCCTTCATCGAAACAACAGAATACTCTGAAAATATTTGAACCCAATTCAATTCGAATCTCAAAAATCCCATCTGCCCCTTCGATGTGTTTGAGAAATTTTTGGGGCACGCGCTCCACTTGTCTGACAAGGCTCAAAACAAATTCGATCTTTTCTTGAACGGCGGGTTGTTGTGCAAGAAAGAACTCCATAAAATGGTTTTCATAAAAGACAATCTGCCGTTCGATAAATTTCACATCACGAAGTTAACTATTAAGTTAACTTCCGCAAGAAAAAAATGGCCTTTAGATTCCTATACGAGCTAAAAACGTAAGCCCCGAAAAGCAATTGTCTTCTCGGGCTTACGTAAAAATGAGTGTGATTCAATGAATTAATTTTGACCACTTGAATTCCCAGAGCACAACGCTCCAATAATCACTCCTTTATGCCTTCCAACCTAAATAAAAAGTCATAATTCAAAGCCACATCTTTGAGGTAATCAAAGCGCCCAGAAGCACCGCCGTGGCCAAATTCCATATTCGTGTGAAGCAACACAACCTGATTCCCTGTCTTCATTGCACGCAACTTGGCCACCCATTTTGCCGGTTCAAAATACTGTACCTGACTGTCGTGCAAACCGGTTGTCACTAAGATATTGGGATACGCTTTTTGCTCAATATTTTCATACGGAGAGTAGCTCTTCATGTACGTGTAGGCTGCTTTGTTTTTCGGATTTCCCCACTCATCAAATTCGTTGGTGGTGAGAGGAATACTCTCATCAAGCATGGTATTGACCACGTCCACAAAGGGCACTTGGGCAATCACTCCATTCCAGAGATCCGGAGCCATATTCACAATGGCGCCCATGAGCAAGCCGCCGGCACTTCCACCTTGTGCGTACAAATGTCCTTGGGAGGTGTACTTCTCACGAATGAGGTATTCTCCACAATCGATGAAGTCGTAGAAGGTGTTTTTCTTCTTCATCAACTTTCCGTCCTCATACCAGTGTCGGCCCATTTCCTCGCCGCCGCGGATATGTGCCAAGGCGAATACAAAACCACGGTTCAGCAAACTCAATCGCGCAGCACTAAAGGAGGCGTCCATGCTATTACCATACGAACCGTATGCATATAAAAGCACAGGAGACGACCCGTCCTTTTTTGTTCCTTTTTTATACACGATCGAAAGCGGCACACGGGCCCCATCACGAGCAGTAACATACACACGCTCGGATACATATGCCTTAGGATCGTATCCGCCCAAAACTTCCTGTTGCTTTAACAGCTCACGGGTTTTGGTCGTCAGGTCGTAATCAAAGGTGGAATTGGGTGTGATCATCGACATGTATGAAAAACGCAACATGGAGCTGGTGTATTCGGCATTGACCGAGAAATTGGCTGAATAAGCCGGCTCTCCAAATTCCACATAATGCTCAGTGTTGTTTTTTCGGTTTTGAACACGCATTCGCACCAGTCCGTCTTTCCGTTCGTTGAGAACAATAAAATCCTTAAACTCTTCAATACCCTGCAACAACACATCGTCGCGGTTTCCTATGACTTCCTTCCAATGGTCCATGCTGGTTTTATCCAAGGGACATTCCATCAGGCGGAAATTCTTAGCCTTCCAGTTGGTAAGCAACAGAAACTTATCCTCCAAAGGAATGATCGAATAAAGCACCTCGGTTTGACGCGGTTGAAAAATTCGGAATGGAGCTTCGGGAGTAGAAGCATTCAGATACCGGATTTCGGAAGAAAGCGTGGCACTGGATTGAATCAAAATATACTGGTCGTTTTTCGATTTCTCAACACCAATATAGTTTGCCTGATCCTTTTCCTGATAGACCACCACATCGGATTCGAAGGGTGTTCCCAGTTCATGTCGCATGATTTTTTCACTCAATAGCGTCACCGGGTTGTTACTAGTATAAAACAGGGTTTTATTATCATTAGCCCAGCAAACATTTCCAGACGTTCCGGGAAGCGCATCGGCATACATATCTCCTGTTTCGAGATTCTTCACGTGGATCGTATACTGCCGGCGTGAAACTTCATCCACTGCAAAAACCATCCGCTTATTATCGGGGCTCACTTCCATCGATTCAACATCATAGTAAGGCTTCCCTTCGGCTAATTTATCCACGTCGAGCAAGACTTCTTCGGGGTTATTCAAGTCACCTTTCTTGCGGCAAAACTTGAAATACTGCTTGCCTTCATCGGTTCTGCTGTAATAGGAATATCCATTGTGAAAATACGGCACCGATTCATCTTTTTCCTTGATACGGGCTTTCATTTCGGCATACAAAGCATCGCGAAATGACTGTGAACCGGACATCATCGTTTCTAAATAGCTATTTTCAGCATTCAGATATTCAATGACCTTGGAGCTATCGGGCCCTTTTTTGAAGTAATCAATCATCCAGTAATAATCATCCTGAACGCTATCGCCATGCAAAATTCTGACATGTTCTTTTTTATCGGCAACCGGCGCTGTTGCATCGGGCCAGGCAAGGGCTTTGTTGGTCATGGTACTGGATGAATTACAACTGATCAAAGCTGTAAATGAAAGACAAATCAGGAAACGTTGAATCACGGAATGGGAAATTAGGGAGCCTTGAGAGGATAAATATACAGGGCTATTCTAACCGAATTTATTTTCCAGTCAAAGATTTATTCAGGAATACGGTTCATCAAATTATATTTACACAACAATACCGCTTCGAAACTGTTTCGGAGATCTCCTGTTGTGCAGGCTATTACTACGAACCCGATTAAATAACACACTCGATTTATGGAATATCGTCGTCTAGGCCGATCAGGCCTTCAAGTATCAGCGCTCTCTCTTGGCTCTTGGCTCACATTCGGCAAGCAGATTAGCGATAATGTTGCGGAAGAACTTATGGTCACAGCCTATGAAAATGGTGTGAACTTTTTCGACAATGCCGAAATTTATGCCCGAGGAAAAAGTGAGATTGTAATGGGCAATATCCTCAAAAAACAAGACTGGCGTCGCGACAGTTACGTGGTTTCGAGCAAGGTATTTTGGGGGGGTGACAAGCCCAATCAAACAGGCCTGTCCCGCAAGCACGTTTTTGAAGCCTGTCACGCGGCGCTCAAACGTTTTCAACTCGAATACATCGATTTGTATTTCTGTCACCGCCCCGATCCCAATACTCCTATAGAAGAAACCGTTTGGGTGATGAACGATTTGATTCGCCAGGGAAAAATCCTGTATTGGGGAACATCCGAATGGAGCGCTCAGCAGATTATGGAAGCGTTTAACATTGCACGTCGCGAACATCTCATTCCGCCAACGATGGAACAGCCTCAGTACAACCTGCTGCACCGTGCTCGCTTTGAAGTGGAATACGAACGCATCTTTTCCGAAATGGGCTATGGATCAACAATCTGGTCACCGCTGGCATCCGGCATTCTGTCGGGAAAATACAATACCGGATTTCCCGATGGTACGCGTCTGGGAATGGATGGAATGGAATGGCTGCGCGATAAAATGCACACGGATGAAAACCTACATATTGCCCGTGAATTAACGACTCTGGCGCAGGATCTGGGAACAAACCTTCCGTGTTTATCCATCGCCTGGTGCTTAAAAAATCCGCATGTAAGTACCGTCATTCTCGGAGCGTCAAAAGTGGAGCACCTTACCGCCAACTTCAAGGCGCTGGAAACCGTTTCCCTTCTTACAGAAGAGGTCATGGGATCCATTGAACAGATCGTAAAAAACAAACCTGTTCAAGCTGGTTTTTAATTGAATCAGAAAGAAATTAGGGCACTGGAGGCATAATTCACTAATTTTGAAATCCTTTGCTCAAAAAATTCATCCAAATCTTCGTTCAATGAAGCACGCATTACGCGCAATCTTTCAGTATTCATGCCTGATTGCTTCGGTCGTTGGATTTTCATCCTCCGCTATTGCTCAATGTACTGCTCCCTTAATTCCTGTGGTGGTGGTCATCAATCCAGACAGTTACCCGCAAGAAATATCTTGGAGTTTATCGAATAACGGTGTTGTTATCGCATCCGGAACTTCTGCAGGAGCATCCGTGTGTGTCGCTCCTGAAACATGTCTGTCGTTTCAAATCAACGACAGTGCCGGTGATGGAATTTGCTGTGGATATGGGCAAGGTTCATACTACCTCACCCTTAGTGGCGATACTGTTGCAACAGGTGGAAATTATGGAAGCGGTCAGACCGTTCAGTTTAACTGCCCTCCGGGAGGCGATTGCTTGTCGGCCATTCCTGCTGTTGTTGGAACGCAAGCGGCCCCACAACGCAATACTTGGTACACGTTTATTCCTGATACATCCGGGATGTATTTCGTTTCTACCTGCGCGCTCAAGACCTGGAACACCAAACTTTGGGTGTACGATCATTGTGCAGGACTTTTAGTGACCA
>CALQRR010000183.1 GCA_943333015.1 Chitinophaga pinensis
GGAAAGTAAAATCTCAAGAAGCATCTTCTGTTACTGTCAGCCTTGTTGACATCAACGGTAAAGTGGTTTTCAACAAGTCAATCAGCGGAAAAGTGGTTTCTTATCAGGACACACTTAGCATTGCTGAATTCGCAAACGGTGTTTACACCCTTCAAGTGAAAACAAACAACGGAACAACATCTCAGAAAGTAGTGATCGCTCACTAATCTTTCTAACCCTTCATCTAAACCCCTTAAGTTTGCACTTAAGGGGTTTTTCATTTCAATTCAGGCCATGCGTACTTTTCTATCCGTTATTTTCACATGCACTTTAATCGGTCACTCCTATGGGCAAGGCATCGCGACGGATACCGTCAGAAGTTTCTTTCAGACTTCGGGCGCAACGTTGATTCAAAGCCCGAATGGTGGGTATGTTTCCGGGACGAATGGATACGGTGATTCCGAAAAGCTACAAGCCTTTTTCCCTGGGAGATCATACAGTGTTTTGGGGACATTCGTTTGGACAGGTAAAAAAGTATTCACATCAGGAGACGCTTCTTCCCGCGTCTGTTTGAAAGTCAAAAACTTCGATACAACATCTATTAACGTGTACCCGTTTGTAAAAGGAATTGGTGCGACACTCGATTCAGCTTGGTTTTCATTAGCTGATTCAAATACGGTTGGCTCATTTGAAGCTGGCTTAAAGTACTACCCTTTTGCATCTCCCGTTCTCATCAATAGCTTTTATACTGTTGGGATTTCGTTCGATAGTCTGGCTCGCGATGAAGCAGGAAACCTACTCGACAGTGTGGCGATTTTCAGTTCCGCGATGGACAGCGTTTCAACTCCTTTTATGAGTTGGGAAAAATGGGAAGGCAACTATAAACGCATCGCCGATACCTGGGGATTTGACATCGACCTAGCATTTTTTCCTGTAATTGACTCCACGCTGAATGGCTCCCATATCTTAGAAACAGCGCTTTTAACACCTTTCCCGAATCCTGCCAATACTCGTATTTCGCTGGCGATTCCGCTGAGTCAGAAACATCTGAGTGCCCGGATTTATTCATTAAACGGGAAGTTGGTAAGCAGTCCGGAGCTTAAGGAAAATCAATCAAACCAAGAAATTGACACCGCCGATTTACCAAACGGGGTTTATTATATCCGTATTCAAAATGCCTCTTGGATGGGCATTGCTCCAGTCATTGTGCAGCATTAAACATATTTTTTTTTAGATTTTCGGATTTCGCTTCAATGAACAGAGTAATTCATTATTTTTACTTTTATTGAAATCCATATAGATGAAAAAACTTCTTCCTTCGATTGCCATTCTATGCTCCATTGCATCCTATGGTCAACAAATTACACCACCCACTTCGCTTGAGAAATATCGTGTCTCTCAGGAAGAGGTGAATGCAAAAAAACAAGCGCATACAGGATCTGCCGATCGCTCTTCAGTGAGCCTTTATGTGGATTATCCGGCAGCCGATGAAATTGAACAAGGCATTGGAGCAAGCACGAATTTCCTGTGGGCTTTCAATAGTAGTTATTCCGCCGCTTCTGACACTGACATTGTTCCAATCAACTTTATTGGTGTTCGTTTGCTCCAGTTAATTGGTTACACGGATGCTCTTCAGGCACCTATTGAAACATACACGGGTCCATATCCTTATCCGAATAGTCTTCAAGTGACCGTTGACAGTATCTTCATGCTATTGTCCCATGAGAATAACTCCGGACTGGAAAACAAACTGCACATCGACCTTCGCAAACTTTCAGCAGCAGGAGCCTTCTCCAATACACAACCAACGGTCTGGTCTGATTCTATTATAACAACAACGTCCCTTTCTTCTTCCGGAAACTGGCTTGGAGCAGGAGCCCTTTATTCATTGGCTATACCAGTGGGCTATACAACGGCTCTCAACGAGAAAATTGGTATCGGTCTGCGCTACACGGCACCGAAATCAGATACATTGGGAATTGTTGCTTCGTTCGTTTCGAACCCGAATGGTCCCGCTGCGCCAGATGACTTTGCCATGAAATCAAAATTTCCGTATTCCGTTGTGCGTTGGGAAGGTTTCTCCGGTGGAAACTTTGTGAGCACGGGAAGCATCTTCTACAATTTTGCAGTAGGACAAACTGATACATCATACTTCAAAGCACAAAACTGGCAAATCTGGGCATTGGTAACGTTTACCGATGTAACAGGTATCAAAGAACAAGTGAAAATCCCTTTGAATGCTGGCCAGAATCAGCCGAACCCATTTAACTCATTAAGCCAATTTCGTTACAGCATTAACGCTTCTCAAACGCTGAGTTTGGTAACGTACGACATCAATGGTCGTCAAGTGAGCCGCAATGACCTCGGTTTTAAAACTCAAGGTGAATATCAGGCGGCTCTCTCTGCAGACGGATTAGCCGATGGAACATATTTCTACCGCCTGGAAGGAAGTGAAGGAAATTCAACCATGAATAAAATGGTGATTGTTCACTAATCACCTTTCAACATTCTTTAAAAGCCCGGAGCATTCGTTTCGGGCTTTTTTATTTCAGAAAGAGCACCGAGCTATCACCGTAACTTAAAAAACGGTAGTCATGCTCCAGTGCATAGGTGTAAACATCTCTCCAAACATCTCCAATACAAGCGCTAACTAATAATAGCAGTGTGCTTTGTGGCTGATGAAAATTGGTCACTAAAGCATCAATCACCCGAATTGTATACCCCGGAGCTATAATGATTCTGGTTTCTCCTTGAATAGAATCCATCTTTCGTGTACGAAGCATTTGCGCTAAATAGCGAAATGCCTGTTTCCGATCTGGCAGTGGTGTAGTCCGCGTTTCATAAGGATCCCATTGGTTCACCGCAATAACACAGGCCGTTTCTGGATAATCCATCAATCGGACGGCAGTCCAATAAAGACTTTCCAGTGTGCGCAAGGTGGTTGTCCCCACAGAGGCAATTTTTCCTTCGCAAGCAGCAACCGATTCAATAAGCTCCAAAGTGGCAATCACTTCTTCGGAATGCATATCGTGTTCGGACATTTTTTCAGCCTTCACAGGCTTGAATGTGCCCGCGCCAACGTGCAGCGTTAGGTATTGACATGTCACTCCGCGTGTTTTGAGCTGTTGTATAATTTCGGGGGTGAAATGCAATCCTGCAGTGGGCGCTGCTACAGAGCCTTTTTGATCAGCGTACACCGTCTGATAGCGACTTTTATCACTTTCCTGGGCGTCACGTTTCAGATAAGGAGGTAAGGGTAAAAAACCTGCCTGATCCAAAATATCCGCAAAACACAAGGCTGAATCTTTCCACGAAAAACGGACAACATAGCCCTCCGGTTTCTTTTCAAGAAGCTGAACCTCAATAAATATCAGTTTTTCCTGATTTACAGGAAGCTGGAGATGCTCCTCTTCTTTCCATTTTTTAGCATTCCCGACCATACACAACCAGTCGGCAGAACCTTGCTGCAACATGGCCATCGGAATAGTTATATCGCCAACAGGTTCAAGACAAAATACTTCTATGGCAGCACCTGTCTGGGTTTGGAAATGCAACCGAGCTTGAACAACTCGCGTTTGATTGAATATGAGCAGGTCGCCTTCAGAAAAAAGATCAGGTAAATCACGGAACATTCCGTCCTGAATGAGTTGATTCTGATAAATGAGCAATCGGGAAGCATCCCGTTCCTCCAGCGGGAAACGGGCAATTCTATCGTCGGGTAGTGAATAGGAAAACGATGTAATGGATAGATCTCCAGGATGCTGCTTCATGGGTTAACGAGATGCCTTTCGAATACGCTTGAATAATTCCGAAGCATAAACAAAATCATTAATCTCCTGATTGTCTGTTTCCAAGATCTCTTGTTTGTCACCTTCCCACCATTTCTGACCTTTATTGAGATAAATGATTTTCTCTCCAATCTCTAATACGGAGTTCATGTCATGGGTATTGATAACGGTAGTTATATTATACTCCGCGGTGATTTCGTGAATCAAATTATCAATGAGAATAGATGTCTTGGGGTCAAGGCCGGAATTAGGTTCATCGCAAAACAAGTATCGGGGATTTAAAGCAATGGCTCTTGCAATGGCCACACGCTTTTTCATCCCACCGCTGAGTTGCGAAGGATAAAGATTGTTGGCATTGATCAGGTTCACACGTTGCAAGCAAAAATTCACGCGATCACGCCGTTCTTCAGGTGTCATATGGGCAAACATCTGCATCGGGAAGGCAACATTTTCTTCTACCGTTTGAGAATCGAACAATGCACCACCTTGAAACACCATCCCAATTTCCTTACGGATATCCCGACGTTGTTCTTCCTCGAGAAGCGAAAAATCGCGTCCATCATACAAAATTGAGCCTCCGTCAATCTGATAAAGGGCAACTAGACATTTAATCAGAACCGTTTTCCCGGAACCGCTGCTGCCAATGACAAGATTTGTTTTCCCTTCCTCAAAGGTGACATTGACATGATCCAGAATTAACCGGCCATCAAAGCTTTTGCACACATCTTTTACCTCGATCATGCCAGTAACAATTGCGTTAATATGTAGTTGGCCATAAGGATGAAGATATTGCTGTACACCACCGCTTTGGTACTCGAGCTTCCTACTTCTAGGGCTCCGCCAGAAGTGAAATAACCAAAATAGGAGGAGATCGATGTTATGATAAACGCAAAAAACAAGGTCTTAATCAATGCATACACCACATAAAACGATTTGAATGCATACTGAATTCCGTATAAATACTCTGTTGTAGTGACGCTTCCGGCAATAACACCAAACAACCAACCGCCTGCTATTCCTAAAAACATGCTGAGAATAATCAGAAACGGATTGATTAGGACAGCCGCAATAATTTTTGGCAGAACGAGATAAGAGGCTGAATTGATTCCCATAATTTCTAA
>CALQRR010000184.1 GCA_943333015.1 Chitinophaga pinensis
ATTCCGACAGCCAACTTCACCGTTGCCTCTCCGGTATGTGCCGGCCAGCCTACAACTGTTACCTATACCGGCAGCGCCAACGGCAGTGCCATTTACAACTGGAATTTCGGAATGGCGACAGTCATTTCTGGAACTGGTCAAGGACCGTATATGATCTCCTGGGCCAATGCTGGAACGTATAGTGTTTCCTTGTCGGTTATCCGAAACGGATGTGGTTCACAGCCATTTGTTCAACCCGTTACAGTTAACGCGATTCCGTCTGCACCATTCACAGTAGAATCACCGGTGTGTGTGGGCGAAGGATCCACCATAGCCTATACAGGTTCACTCGGACAAGGCACCACATTTACATGGGACTTTAGCAACGGCTTGCTTTTGAGTGGCTTGGGCGCGGGTCCGTATGAAGTGTATTGGACCACTCCGGGAACGAAGCAAATCAGTCTGAGCGTAATGTCTCCGGCAGGTTGTCCATCGCAGCCGGTTATTATTCCAGTGGTGGTGAATCCAACACCAACTTCCATTTTCACGGCAGAAACACCTATCTGTCTGAATGAAACATCTACCATCGTTTACACCGGAAGTGGCAATCCTGGAGCACAATACACCTGGAACTTCAATGGAGGATCGGTGGTATCGGGCGGCGGACAAGGTCCGTATGAAATTCAGTGGGGAACACCGGGCATTAAAACCATTACCGTTGCCGTTCAGGAAAACGGGTGCGTTTCGCCACCTACCACGCAACAGGTAAACGTACTTCCGCTTCCAACAGGATATTTTACTGCTGCTTCGCCTGTATGCGCCTTTAGCACAACGAGTATTGTGTATTCAGGGAATGCCTCCGCAGGTGCTTTTTTCAATTGGGATTTCGATAACGGAACCATCGTTTCGGGCAGCGGTCCTGGCCCCATTCAGGTATATTGGGAAACACCCGGCCCAAAAACCATTCGCCTAAATGTGCAGGAAAATGGCTGTACATCGGTGCAGGAAATCAACATCGTGAATGTCAATCCAATCCCTACCAACAGCTTCACAGCCACCTCACCAGTGTGTGTTGGCGAGCCTTCGCTGGTAGTGTATACCGGAAATGCACTTGCCAATGCCAACTTCACCTGGAATTTCGGAACGGGAACAGTCGTTTCTGGAGCAGGAAATGGTCCATTTGAAGTGACGTGGACAACCCCTGGAATACAAAACATTACGCTTAATTTGAGTCAATTTGGCTGTCCGGCGCCTGAAGCAACACAGCCTGTTCAGGTAAATCCGAATCCAACGTCTCCGTTCATTGTAGATGATATGGTTTGTGTAGGTGCGCCTTCGACTATCACCTATACTGGAAATGCAACAGTATTGGGCAATTATAACTGGAACTTCGATGGCGGAATTATTCTCTCCGGCTCGGGTCAAGGTCCGTTTGAAGTCTACTGGAATACTTCCGGCCCCAAATACATTACCCTTAATGTGGTTGATAACGGCTGCCCTTCACCATCGTCCAATGCGTTGGTGCAAGTCATTCCGTTTCCGACGTCCGATTTTGTGACTACACCGCTCACCTGTCAGGGATATTCCACAGAAATTACATTCACCGGAACGGCGTTGCCTGAAGCGAATTTCGACTGGAACTTTAACGGTGGAACAATCATCAGCGGCGCTGGTGCAGGACCCTATCAGATCAGCTGGGAAACCACGGGCGATAAAAACATTACGCTCAGTGTAAGCCAGCATGGCTGCGATTCTCAACCGAGTGAAGTGCTGCTCAATGTGGCTCCAACGCCTATTGCAGATGCCGGGAACGACCTCATTCTTTGCCCAGGTGATACCGCCAACATTGGCGTGCTTCCGATTAACGGATACGGCTATTCTTGGTCGCCGGCCATTGGCTTGAACAACGCCACGGAGGGCAATCCTTCAATCGTTCTCGAAAATTTCAGTAACGAAATTCAAACCAATCAATACGTGGTCACCACCATGCTTGGGAACTGTGCCGATTATGATACGGTGCTGGTAGCTGTTCGACCGCTGCCGCAGATCTACTGGCAATCGCCTGTTGGACAATGTTTGCAAGGCAACAGTTTCGATTTCAATCTGGTGGGGAATTTCACTTCCAATGCGAGCTTCTCCTGGAATTTCGGTCAGTTTGCCAATCCATCTACCTCCACGTTATCGGATCCGCAGGATGTTAGTTTCCTCACCACAGGAACCCATATCATTTCTGTGACCATGCAGGATTGGGGATGCGGAAGTCCGGTTTACACCGACTCCATTGAGATTTATGCCATGCCGGTGGCTAATTTTGCCGGCGCGAATCTGGAGGGTTGTCCTCCATTGAATGTGGCGTTTACAAACTTATCCTCCGACCTCGGAAATCCACAGTACAATTGGGATTTGGGTGATGGCTATGAATTTCAGGGCTTTATTCCGGTGCATGCGTATGAAAACTCAGGCGCCTACACGGTGAACCTAACAGTAACAACTGAAAACGGTTGTTCCAGTGACTATTCGGTGCAATCGATGGTCAATGTATTCCCCGTTCCGAATGCCGGATTCCATGTCAATCCAAATGTCTTGTCGACGGAACATCCGCTGGCCAACATCACCGATGAATCGTCGGGAGCTGTGAGCTGGACGTATACAACCGGCGACGGGGAAACGGTGTACGACAGGAACTTCACCCACAATTATTTCATCGAGGGCGATTATACCCTTTCGCAACGGGTGACCAATCAGTGGGGTTGTCAGGATGTGGCGTATTACCAACTCAAAGTGGAGCCCATCATGACGTTCTATCTCCCGAACGCCTTTACGCCAGATGCGGATGGCACCAACGAAGTTTTCAAGTGTTACGGGCTCAACATCGAGGATTTCCGGATGGAGATTTACACCCGCTGGGGAGAATTGGTGTTCCAGTCGAACGACATTGATCTGGGTTGGAACGGCCGCAAGTTTAACGAATCCGAGCGTCCTGTTTCGCAGATGGATGTGTATGCGGTTGTGGTGTATGTGCGCGACAATGCCGATTTACCACCACGAAGAATCGATCACCGGGTTACGTTAGTGCGCTGATCTCAACATTTTGGGTGAAGATCAAAAAGGTTGATGCGTTTGGGCGGATGAGGGAAAGTTCCACCTCCCAGCGGGCATCCGGAAGCAGAATAGTCCCGTTAAAGCGATCTGGGTTTTGCACTTTGTGAAGGAGAAGCTGTGAGGAGAATTCGATTTTTTTTTTGCCGTATGCCTTGTACATGGCCTCTTTGGCTCCCCAGAAAATCTGCAACAGGAGCTGTTGATCGACTGCCTTTTCTAGCTGCGCGAGTTCATCGGCATGTAAAATACGCGGCGCCACGCGTTTAAGTTGAGGACGAATTGTTTCAATATCGATCCCTTGGTGAGTATGTGGATGAAAGGAAAAGGCCACTGTATCTACAGAATGGCTCAGCGAAATATGTCCCTGTTTTCCGGCAGGCCAGGGTTTCCCAAATGCATCGATTTCGAGCCGAAAAGAAGATCCTAAATGTTGCTTCAACAAAGCATCCATCGCCATTTTCTCCTGCTGTTTTCGCAGCAATGATGGATGATTTATCTTCATCTGATCAAACCGAGCCCATGCCACAATTCCTTGCCCGAAAGCGTTCTCAAACAACTGAATACCATGCTGCTGGGGGAAATCTTCCATTCCTTTTTCCTTATTTTTTCTTTCCGAAGCTGTAAAATTAATCCTTACTTTTGAAGGATTGCCTGTCAAGCCTATGAAACTACCACTACTTTCTACAATCAGCAAACGCGTATTTCTCCTATTCACAGTAACACTTGGATTTGCTTCCAATGGAGTCGCGCAGTATTCAGTGGATACTCTGCTTACACCGGTGCAATACATTAACAACCTGGTTGGATTGGGTGTTTCTTTTGGTAATATCCAGTTTCAGGGCGACGGGCAAGCAATTGGATATTTCACCGGCGGCAGTGGTCAATTGGGCTTCAACAATGGAATTATACTTTCCACGGGGCTTGCCGCCGAATCCGATGATCAGTCTACCAGCTTCGTCAGTGGTTTTAATGCAAATGGGCTGACAGATCTACCCGAACTTGCGCCCTTTGTACCGGGCTGCTTGGGAGCAACAAACGACGGGTTGATTTTGCAATTTGATTTTATACCACAATCCACCCCTGTTTCCTTTCGCTACATTTTCGCATCCGAAGAATACGACGAATACGTGTGCTCTCAATTCAACGATGCATTCGCCTTTTTGATTTCAGGGCCGGGCATCGTTGGTGAACAAAATCTAGCCGTTGTTCCCGGTACAGGAGATGCTATCACCATCAACACGATCAACAACGGCTCTGTCGGTTCTAACGGCACTTCAACCAATGACCCTTGTGTTATAACCAACTCACAGTATTTCAACACCACCCCTCCGTCCAACATTGTGTATGATGGATATACCGATGTGATGACTGCGGTAGCAGATGTTATTCCTTGTCAGACCTATACACTGCGACTATTATTGGCTGATGGGTGTGATAGCGGTTTCGATTCAGCGGTATTTTTAGAGGCCAACAGTTTCGGAGCAGCTCCCATTGCCATCTCTCAATCAACACTAAACGGCGACTCCACCACTTTCGAAGGCTGTGCTCCTGCCACATTGGTGTTCTCACGCCAAATTGCCGATCCGTTTGATTACGTTTTCCCATTCACGTTGACAGGGACAGCTATCAATGGTGTAGACTACCAACCAATTCCTGGTCAAATAACCATTCCTGCTGGTCAAACGACGTTTCAATTACCAATCACAGCAATCGAAGATGGTGTGATTGAAGGTACAGAGTCTATCGAACTCAACTACCAAACAATCGGCGGAGTAATCTCTACGATTGTTTATATCACC
>CALQRR010000185.1 GCA_943333015.1 Chitinophaga pinensis
AATCTGTTATTGTCAAAATAAACGACCGTGGTATGAAAGGCACCAATCGCATCATTGACTTAAGTCCTAAAGCTGCACTACAGATTGACATGATTCGTCATGGCTTGATTAAAGTCCGGGTCGAGGAAATCAGATAGTACTCATTTTAAAACAATTGAGTCATTCAAATTAAACTCACACTTCAAGTTTATTCTTGTTCCCTAAAATCGGGTGTTTCCGGATTTTCAACAGGAGTATTCATTTCCCGTGCCTTCTCATTGTGTTGTATTAAGGTCCAGTCGTCTGTGTTTTTTGTCACCAGCCATGTGTTACCCGAACGGCGAAAAAGCTGAACATCTAAACCATAGGAGTTCCAAAAAGCAGATTCGAGTTCTTTGGCTGTCATAGTGGCTTCAATCTGCAAATCACCGTCAAAATCAACATCACGGATGGAAGCAACGGTCATTTTAGGATTATGAATCTGCTCATCAGCCGACAGTGAATTGTCCTTATTCCGATCCAGAAAAAAACCGATTTTAAGGAAGGGGAAAAGTTGACTAAATGCCGTTTGGACTTCTCCCAAGGTCATGTTCTTGTCAATATGTAGGATCATCTTTTGAGTTTTTTCAAAACTAATCCAAAGCAATCCTACGAAAAATGATCAATGTCATTCCATTACAAGGGATTCTGATTCATAGAATAAGCTTTAATCCTGATCAGAAAGATACAAACGAATTGATTTCTCGTGTTCTATCACCATTGATGGTGTACCATTGAAATCGGCCACTTTGCCTTCCACACAGATGGTTCTACCCATCAATTCGGTTTGTGGAGGATATGTGAAGTTGATGAGTTGATCTTTAAAAATAGATACTGTGAAAATTTGGTTGGGAAATCCTTTGTCCAGATTTAAAAACACATTGCCTTTGGAGGAAAGCTTTGTACTTACTACAGTTCCGCAAACAATGATCTTCTCGTTTTGGTTCTGATACAGTTTGGCTTGAACGGTATTGAAATGCTTTTTAGGCAGACTGGTCGGATCCAAAGGTTTTTCGTCATTTTTCTCCTTCATTTTCATCCAGGGCTTTGCTGAATCCATTTTTTCCAGCATGCTTTCCAATGAATCGGGTAGGGCAGGAAAAAAATCTCTCCCCGTGAGGGTTTCTAAACTATCGATACTGACCGAATAATGCTCTGTTGGGTATTCACATTTTTTATTCGGCATCAGAAAAGCAACGGCCAAGCGATTCACCGGATCAACAGCGATTTTATAATAGTACACCGGAATGGCTACTTTGTGAATTGCCTTTTCGATTACCGGTAAGCCTTCGCGTAGCAAAGGAGCTGTTACAACATACAAAGGAACACGACTTTCCTGGACGTAGGCACGCAACAAATCTTCTAGTTTCGCCCAACTATCACGGTTAAAATCGGCCAGCTGAGGTGACATGTTGGAATAATAAAAACTTTCGGATAATGCTTTTTGTGACCAACGGAAATCGGCAGAAGGAGCAAGGTGACCACGGTCGAAGCCAAAACCTTGGTATTTATATGTTCCGTCGGATAAGGTGTCGCGGATGAAAAAATCTCGATCTTCTGAAGTTCCTGTTTTAACCAGTGGATCAGGTCGGAAGTCGTTGCTTCGCCCAACCATGCCGCTTACTACATCGGGCAATATGATATGCGCCACCCAGGAAGCTTGTTCATAATTCTCATTGTACACCAGCGCCATCGCCGAATGTAAAATGACTTCCTCTCCAGGTAAAAGTTTGGGTAGACCGATAAGCGTTAAATCGCTGCGCAGTTGTTCTAGTTTGAGATCTTCAAGCTCATGAAGAACTTTTACCTGTGAGGCCTGAAGTGCTTTCAGTTCATCTTCGGCTTTGGTAATCTTTGAATCTACTGGCTGTTGAGCCCATAGCGCCGTTTGGATAAATAGAAAAACAAACAGGAAACTCCGGAAATGAGTGCGCATGTTCACGTGTGTCAATGAATGGTTTTCGGTTAACGACCGCCGTAAGAATAGATCTCCAAACGTGCAGAGCAATCGCCTTCAGAAAACGAACAAACATATTCGTGCAGCTTTTCGTACACCCGTTCTTCACTGTAAGGAGAAACCTTCAACGCATCGGCCGACCAGTAAGTTGTTTCAATGTAGGGCTCACCTTGTGGAGGGCGATATACATAACGCTTTACACCATCAGGGAGTAAATTCACAAGAGATTCGGTGACGTAAATTTTCGCATAAAGCGACTTCCCGGAATAGGTATTAAAACTCTGCATGCGGTCGTAAATACCGAATAAACTCAGTAATGGAAGGCCCGCAAAAAAGACAACGAGAACTTGTTGATAACGGAATTTCTTGGACCATAGAATCACTTTGAAACTCAATTCTGTGTTGAAAAACAGCACATACGTAAAGAATGTCATGGCGATGTTGTAAGGAAGAATGGCATGATTCCAATCATTCCCCATTGGGCTGAGCGCATAGAAATAGAAGAGGTTCACAAACATGCCGAGGTATACAGCGTAGTTACGTGTTTGATTAAACAACAACCCAATTCCTGAGGCGATGCTCAGAAAAGGAAAAATATACCCCCCACCGAGGATATAGGGTTCCATTTTCGCAGGAAAAATAACGGCAATGGGTTTGATCATCCACGGGAAAATGGATTCTATAAATACCGAGTTCACTTCCTGTATTCCACTGTAAATAAGGAATACAACCACCATCATTCGGAATGTGTTGAGCAAACCGTCAGTGTATTTGGGATAGAAAAATAACCCTACTATCATCAGAAAATACTGCACATTGTATGGCTGCCAGCGCATCTGATCACCAAGCATAAGAAAACCCAGCAGTGCAATCAGGGCAATTTTGGTGTTTCGGTTTTCCAGGTAAATGATCTGATAAATTGCCAGCACGATAAGGATGCTGTAAAAAATATAGTCAATGGGCGATGGAAGGGAAGGAATACCGTCGAAAATGGGTACAACCGGAAAGTTGCGGTCGGTCATCCACACTTTGTTTGACAGCAACCATGTTCCAAGCATGGCCATTAACAGCACACGGAAGGTCCATTGAATGCGCGACAAAGAAGTTTCTAACATCGGATAGGTTTGTGGGACAAAAATAACATTCTGAGCCACTCTTTGGCTTAGTATTACGTGTATGTGAAGATTTTCATTAAAATGTGCTAAAATCAGGAGGAAGCACCTAGTATCTTTGAGGCATGAAGATTCTTCTGGTAGCTGCAACTTTTGCAGAAATAACGCCATTTGTAGAGCAGTATGAGTTGATTTCCGGAGAGGAAGTCCGGATTGGGATTTTCCAACTTAAAATCCTTGTTTCAGGAGCGGGGATGGTGGCCACAGCTTACGCGTTGGGAAAAGAAATTGCGCTTCAACAGCCCGATTTAATCATCAACGTCGGCATTGCAGGAGCTATTTCAGATGCGTTAAACATTGGTGATCTTGTCCACATCACATCCGAACATCAGTATGGCTTTGGTGCTGAAAACCAAGGGGATTTTCTTTCTGCATCTGCCTTAGGATTGATTCAATCATCTGACGAAGAACTTCATGCACGGCCGTTACCGGTTGCGTTTACGGCGCTTGTTTCAGCAGTTTCCCAAATGAAATCAGGAAAGGGAATTACAGTGCAGACCGTTCACGGTAATTCGGATTCTATCGAGCAAATGAAAAATAACGTTGCAGGTGCGCTTACTGAAAGCATGGAAGGGGCTGCTGTTTTTTATGCAGCACATCAAGCCGGAATTCCCGTTGTCGAGGTGCGTTGTATTTCAAACAAGGTAGAACCGCGCGACCGATCAGCATGGGACATTCCAACTGCCATTTCGCGATTAAACGATTTCCTTATCCATGTGTTTGCTTCAAATAGCTCAGAAGCTTCTAAGACCTTTTAATTGAATTCCTATTGTCTCATTGCATGAAAGTATCCATCAGCTTTTTAAGTATTCTGATATCGTTTTTCTCACTCGCAGCGCAGCAGCAAGCAGCTCCGGGAGAAATTCTGGCGCAGATTCATCAACTCAATACAACCGGCAAAGTCTTATACATAGCTGCTCATCCCGACGATGAAAATACCCGACTGCTCTCTTGGCTCGCCAATGACCGGCATTATCAAACCGCGTATTTGTCGCTCACACGCGGAGATGGGGGACAGAATCTAATTGGAAACGAACAGTCGGAAGAGCTCGGACTGATTCGTACGCAGGAACTTCTTGCCGCAAGGCGAACCGATGGTGCAGAACAATTTTTCACACGTGCATTTGATTTCGGTTTTTCTAAAAATCCAGAGGAGACGTTTCGTATTTGGGACAAAGAGAAGATCCTTCACGATGTCGTTTTAGTGATTCGTAAATTCAAACCCGATGTGATCATAACTCGTTTCCCTACAACGGGCGAAGGTGGTCACGGACATCATACAGCATCGGCAATATTGGCCGTTGATGCATTTGAGGCAGCTGCCGATCCTTCGCGCTTTCCGGAGCAGGTGAAACTTTATGGCACTTGGAAAACGAAATCATTGTATTGGAATAATTTTAAAAAATGGCGTGATCCCAATGCGGATGTCAGTGCTGCCTTGAAACTTGACATTGGTTCCTATTTGCCATTACTTGGAGAATCAGTAGGTGAAATTTCGGCTCGAAGTCGCAGTCAGCACAAAAGTCAAGGATTTGGTGTTGCCTTGCAGCGTGGCGAAATCTTGGAATATTTCGATCACTTGGCGGGCGAGAAAGCTCTAATCGAACCATTTGAAAAACTGCAGGAAGGTTGGTCCGATCGGGCGGTGACGGATTCAATTCAAGCGATCATCCAACATTTCAATTTCGAAAATCCGGCAATGAGTGTGGATGCGCTTGC
>CALQRR010000186.1 GCA_943333015.1 Chitinophaga pinensis
CTTTAGATAAATTCTGACAGGCCGTAACGATGTACTTACATTCATCATAAATATGATGTAAATACTCTTTAGGCGCTTTAGACATATTGAACTTCTTTTAAGATTGTAGGACCTATATAAGGACTCATACCATTTTTAGTAACAACCTCAATATTTTCTCCTGCAAAGAGTTGTTCTAGGATATCATACACAGCCATAAAATTGTCAAAATTTTCAGCATCCGGATCAAAATCAATCAAAACATCAATGTCACTGTCTTTCCTTTGATCACCTCGAATATACGATCCAAATAATCCAACTTCCCGAATGCCCAACATAGAGAACTCATGCTTCCTGCTTCTCAAAGCGTTTAATATGTTCTCCTTCGTTGTCATATGCTATGTTTTACACAAAAATACAAAGTTTGTTTCCACGAAAGGTATACAAATACCTCACCGCTACCTTTCTGTATCAACTGACCGCGAGCGGTAACGATAGAGCGGAAGGGCAGGCTCCAATGGGTTGTTAAAACAGAGGAGTAAAAATCAGCAGGAGGTGAATGAGATCACGTTCCTGCCGTGCAGCGAAAGCGTGTGCACCGCCCAAGCATTTAACAATCAGAAAGCTGCAGGATGGCAGGATCAGGCAACGCGGAGTTTCTTGCCTGGACGCAGTTTTGTCTTTTTGATGATCTTATTGATTTTGCACAATTTAGCTACAGTAGTGCGGTTTTTCCGGGCGATTTTGCTGAGGGTATCGCCTTTGCGGATTTTGTAGTATTTGCGGGCGGCAACCTGTGCTTTTTGCTTTTCGACCTTGCGGAGGTAATCGAAATTGGATGGGCTGATGCACAGTTCTTTGGTCGAACAGGTGAAATTCTCGAACGAGATGACATCCCGTGGGTTGATTTGCTGCCCCAGAAAACGGACTTCAAAATGCAAATGACTACCACGTGAACGGCCTGTATTTCCGCCTAATCCAACACGATCGCCGGCTTGGATGTATTTGCCGGCCACCACGTCAATTTGTGAAAGATGGGCATACAGCGTTTCGAGGCCATTGAGGTGGCGAATGATCACATAATAGCCATAAGTGGGGCTAAAACGCGCCACCCGAACGGTTCCTTCGAAAACGGAAAACACTTCATCGCCGGTTTCGAGGTTTAAGTCGATCCCGTAATGGTACCGCGTGCGACGAAATCCAAATTCACTCGTGATTTCACCACAAGTAGGATGCGCATAATCGCAACTGACGTCGTGAAACAAGGTCAGAAAGGTGCTGTCTTTCTTTTCCTTGAGGTTAATTCCATAAGGATTAATGCGCGTGGTATCCCAAACGGCATTGTACAAATCGCAATTTATAAGCGCGCAAACGTCCTCATCCCAGATGCCCTCAAAGGCTTCGGCTTCTTCTACCGCAGCCGAATCTTCTTCCTCTAAAAACTCCTCAATGTCATGAAAATCAGGAGGAATGGTATCGGGTGGAAGAGTGAGTAACGTGTCCTTACAATGCTGTCCAGCCTGCACCGAAGCGGCCAATGGAAAGAGGAGCAGTAAAAGAAGTAACGTTCGAATTTGAATCATGCAGTGTATTAGAACGGCAAAGCCGCTATTTTTGTATCGGGCTGCAAAATTAATCGCTGCAAGCTCGGCAGACAAGTTAAAAACTTCAAAATTGTCAACAAACCTCAAGTATACGCCTGACGCCATTCGTGAAACAGGCATTCTCACTCAGAAAAGCAACCGTCGTTTCCTCGATCGGCTCAAACGCAATCATCCTTCGGATTTGGATAAACGCATTCAGGGCATTCACGATGAGGTGTTCGAAAAGACTGATTGTCTGACCTGTGGCAACTGTTGCCGGACCACCAGCCCGATTTTCAATCAGAAAGACATTCAACATTTATCGCGACGTTTGCGCATGAAGCCCGCCGGTTTTGTGGATACGTATCTGAAATTGGATGAAGACGATGATTATGTGTTGAAATCCTCGCCTTGCCCCTTTCTGCTCGAAGACAACAGTTGTGATGTCTATGATGACCGTCCAACGGCGTGTCGCACGTATCCACATACCGACCGCAAACGTTTTCATCAGCTCCTGGATATCACGTATGAGAATACGTTTATTTGTCCGGCCGTGCAGGTGATTGTTGAAAAGTTAAAATTGGACATCGGCTACAAAGAGAAAGAAAAGGGCTCCGGAAGGGATTAAACCCTTCAACATACACGGTTAATTTTGAAACAGGCCGAATTCGGAGCTTGGTGATTGGTCTATTTGCATGCACCAAGACGTTTTAGACAATCAGGTTCTGGCATGATTTCGAGCTTGTGTGATGGCACACAGGGCTTAAAACTTGTGCAAAATTCCGGGGGGCCCTCCGCAGTTTTTAGTCATTCTAAGTGGTAATTTGCAACCATGACCACCTCGTGCCTGCTCCGCTTCAACCGCATACTTGTTCTGTTCACCTTTTTGCTGTTGCTCCAGCCGTTTGCCACATTCGCCCAACCGATTAAGTCATTTTCGACTGAACCGGAGCAGTTTCTCAAAGACATCGAAACGTATATTTCGGCGGCCGACAAGCAGCAGGCCAAGCTAATTATTGAGCAGCTTGAGCCTTTTTGGAAAACGAAATTCAGCAGTGGCGTCCAGCAAACTGTCATAGCCACCTCCAATGCTATGCTAAAAAAGCGGATGAATGCCATTCCCAATTTCCGCGATTATTTTCAATGTATCGTGGCATTTGGAGAGAGCAGTAAGCCGACAGATCTGTTCAACGACTGGAATGCACAGGTGAATCAGTTGATTTTGAAAATCACCGCAGGTAAATTTGATCAGTACCTCATCACTTCCGAGAACCTGTTTCGCTACAACGCTTTGTACAAATCCGATGCGGTGGCTTGGTACGTAGGAACTTCGGCGTTTACGTTTGGGTTCGACAGTCTGCCCAACGTTACCATTCCCCTGACCAATCTGCGCGGAGTGACCCGCAACGACAGCACCTTTGTCTACAACACATCCGGTGTATTTTATCCTACCGAATACCGCTTTGAAGGCACAGGAGGAAAGCTATTGTGGGATCGTGCCGGGTTGAAGGAAGAGGAAGCCAATGCGCGTTTGAGAAACTATCAGCTAACGGTAAAGACCACAAAATTCACGAGCGACAGTGCCATTTTCGCCTTTCCCAAATATTTCAAAGAACCCTTACTCGGGCAGATCAACGAAAAGCTGACCGATAATCCGGGTGGTCGGGAGGTTACTTATCCGCGTTTTAGTTCTTACAATACCGAGTTTTCTATTCCGGGGATTTTTAAAAACATCGATTATATCGGGGGACTAACAGTACAGGGCGCGCAGTTGCTTGGATCAGGAAATCAGGAAAACCCCGCCACATTCATTTTCAAACGCGAAGGAAAGCCGTTTATCAAGGTGCAATCGGCGGCATTTCTGATTGAGAACAACAGTCTGAATTCATCCGCAGCATCGGTAAACATCCGCATTGATGAAGATTCCATTGTGCATCCGGGGCTGGTGTTTCGCTACATCGACGACAAGCGACAGTTTTATTTGCTGCGTAACAACGAGGGCACTTCCAAGACACCGTATTCGAACAGTTACCATCAGCTGGATATGGATTTTGAGGTACTCGAATGGAAAGTAGACGATCCAACCATTCGGTTTAAAGCCATTCCCGGTGCGGTGGAAAGCAAGGCGCTTTTCGAGTCGATGGATTATTTCCGGGAGGAGCGATTTATTGAGATCAAAGGGATGGATGAAGAAAGTCCCTTGGTGGTATTGCGCAAGCTTTCGGATGCCAATGGCGGACGGGAAGAATTTCATTCCGATGAGGTGGCCCGTTTTTACCGGATCGAATCCACCCAGGTGCGCCATATCCTGCGGCGTTTATCGGTGAAGGGATTTGTGATTTACAACGAAGAAACGCAGATGGTTACACTCAAACCTCGTTTGCGAAAATACCTGCTGGCATTGAACGGACGCGCGGATTATGATGTAATTCAGTTCTTTTCCAACGTAGGCGGAACCGATAACAATGCCGAACTGAGCCTGCTCAACTGGGACCTGCGCATGAATGGTGTGGAACGGATCTTTTTGAGTGATTCCCAGAACGTGGTCATCTATCCCAAAAATCAGGAACTGTTGATCCATAAAAACCGGAACTTCGATTTTACAGGGCGTATCATGGCAGGTCGATTTGAATTCTTCGGGAAGAAATTTGATTTCGATTACGACAAATTTAAACTCAACCTGGTCAATGTGGATTCCCTGCGTTTGCGTGTTGAAGGCGGCGAGCTGGATGAATATGGGAAGAAACCGCTTATCAAAGTAAAAACGGTGATCGAAAACATCATCGGCGATCTGCTCATCGATCACCCCTACAACAAAAGCGGTGTAAAGTCCTTGGCGCAATATCCCATTTTCAATTCGGTTAAAAATTCCTATTCCTTTTATCAAAAAGGTTCCATTCTCAACAACGTATACAACCGCAGCAATTTTTATTTCCAGTTGGATCCCTATGTGGTCGATAGTCTGGACAACTTCTCCAATGAGGGATTGGTATTCAAGGGGAATTTCGTTTCGGCAGGGATCTTTCCGGATTTGCGCGAAGATTTACGTTTACAAGAAGATTATTCTCTTGGCTTTAAGCGGGAAACAGAAGAAGAAGGCTTACCGATATACCAAAGTAAAGGTGTATTCATCAGCAAGTTGCAGATGAGCCACAAAGGATTGCGGGGCGATGGCGAAATAAAATACTTAACCACATCGGCCAAGTCGAACGACTTTGTATTTTTTCCTGATTCGGTCAATGCGTTTTGCCGAAGTCTGACCGTTCAAGCGGCGCAACAGGGCAATGTGGAATTCCCC
>CALQRR010000187.1 GCA_943333015.1 Chitinophaga pinensis
CAGCTTCTAACCTTGGTAAAAACCGCTCTCTGATCTGGAAACGGGAACGCTCGCTTCAACTCGAATCGTATTATTCTATTAAAAAAATAATTCAAATCAGTGCCTCACTCTATTCTCCATGAACACCCTTGTATCATTCGGTATTATTTGTATTTCAGAATTCTCGCTAAGCTATTTTTTTCATCGAATTACACCTCCGGAAAACGCGAGCAAAAAGGAATCACTCGATTTCCAATCGCTTGTCAAGGGATGGATTGAACGCCTTTTTCTGGTCATTGCGCTCTATTTTAATTACCCACATGCCTTAACCGTTTTTAGCGCATTAAAACTTGGAACTCGGTTAAAACGGGACGATCGTGCACATGATGAAACCCGTTTTAACAATTTTTATTTGATAGGAAATTTCGTTTCTGTAATGGCAGCTATGCTTTACACACAACTTCTCATTCAAGTGCCTGAATAATTATTTCATCTTCGGCAATTCCACAAAAAACGTCGTGCCTTCGCCCAAAACCGATTCAAACCACACACGTCCTTCGGAGCTTTCCACGATGTTTTTTACCAAGGCCAACCCCAGCCCCATGCCGGCATTTTTGGTGGTGAAATTGGGGGAGAAAATCTTCTCCCGTAAATCATCGGCGATGCCCGTTCCATTGTCGTGCACCGATAACACAAACGTTTCAGCTTCCGACAACAAACCCACTTCCAGCAGTCCTTTCCGGTCTTCCGGAATCGCCTGAATGGCATTGCGCAGCAGGTTGTTCAGCACACGCAGCATCTGCTCCTTATCGGTATGAACGTAACAGGGAGTTTCACACATCGCTTCAAACACAATGTGCACCTCCTGCTCGCCCTGGTGGAAATCAATGGCACTTTGAACCAAGGTATGGAGATCGACCTTTTCGTTCACCATTTTGGGCATCTTGGCAAAATTGGAAAACTCGGTCGCAATGTGGCTCAATGAATCGATCTGCTCAATGAGATTCTGCGTGTACCGGGCAATGCGCTGATCAAATCCGGGTGCGCCATCGTCCCATGCACGCTTGAGCATTTGTGTACTCAGTTTCATTGGCGTGAGAGGATTCTTGATCTCATGTGCCACTTGCTTGGCCATCTCCCGCCAAGCACTCTCCCGCTCCGAACGCGCCAACTTATCGGCACTCTGCGCCAATTCGCTCACCATGCGGTTGTATTCCCGAATCAGTTCCGCAATCTCATCCTGCCCTTTCCATTCGATGATCTCATTTTTTCGCCCTAGCTGGATGTTTCCCAATTTCTCCTGGATTAACCGCAGTGGTTCGGTCACCGTGTTGGACAGGAAGATGGCAGCGATCACCACCAGCACAATGAGCAATACATAGATGTTCACAATGGCCACCACAAACGTGGCAATCTCTTTCCGAAGCTCATTTTGCCGGGCGAAATAGGGCAGATTCAGATAAGCAATGACCTTGTTCTCGTTGTTCCGCAAGGGCACATATGCCGAGAAATAATTCAGTTTTCCAATATTCTCTTCATGAATGTACTCACTCGTTTTACGCACCGAAAGGTTATAAAACGCCTCTGGATTCATCTTTTTCGACACCAATCCTTCCTCAAAAATCTTCGGTCGCGAGGATGCATACAGTTGTCCGTAGGGATCAAATACATTGATATCGGCAAAAAATACATTGGCCTGTCGGGTGAGCGCATAGGCAATATCGTCGGATTTGAACGGACTCAGCGATTCATCTTTGCCGAGCAGATATTCCGTTTCAACCAGCAAGGAATGGATCTTCTCGCTGATGTTGCGCAGGTTTTTTTGGTTGCTGTTGGAGACGATATAGACAATGGTTCCGCCCCCGATCAGAATCAGTGAGATGAACAAAATCAAGACAATGGACAGCTGTATGCGGCGCTTGAAACTGATGCGGCGCAAATGACGTTGGGTAATCAGCTCCAGCCATAAAAATGGCACCAGCGATAAAATGCTGAAAAACAAAATCAAATACGAAAACGGGGTAAGCAGACCCAGCAATCCGGATCGTGGCAGACTTAAAATTACAAATGATCCGGGCCTGACATTGTACACCAGGTGGTTGTAATGATCGGCATTGAAAAACGTGAATTCATCTGCTGCAGCTTTCCGAAAAAGCGTATCCGACAACTCATACGGAAATTGTCCGTAATGCGACACCAGCTTGCCGGCGGTGTATCGGGCATAACTGTAATTGCTCAGGTCGGTGCGGGTGCTCACCATCTTATCGAGCAATAGCTCCGGATAGCCAATTTCTTCGGGGGTGTAGCGCGACTGAAATTCGATGTACAAGGTTCCAAGCGGAATCGAATCCTGTGTTTCGTTCAGGATGGGCAATCGTGCCATGTAGCTGATTCTCCCAGAACCATTGTCCATGAAGAAAAACCGGTCGCTTAAGGTGGGAATACCGAGGGAATCGATGCGCCGGTCGAACCGCAACGGATCGCTCACCGAGGTGGTGTACAAAGCCGTCATGGGACATTCATCGGCACCGAAAACATTCACGTTGATGCTGTATTTTTCCCAGTAGCTGTTAAAGTACAACTGTGCCAGATCGCGCACCTGACCGGTAGATGCCGTACTTGGGCGCAAATACGTTTTCAGGATGGAGTCGTTGAGGATCTTCTTTTCGGTTTCTAAAAACAGACTTTCGGCAATCGGATCGCGTTCGGCAGAAATTTTAACGGCCAGCAGTTTGCGCTTTTCATGTTCCCGTTCGGAGGTATACCGCAAAAGGAGATAGGTGCCCAAAAAGGCAAAACTTACAATAAGTCCAATAATCCGTGCATAGCCGAATCCATCGCTTTTATTACGAGAGGAGTACACCAGCACGAAGATCAATCCGGCCAGCGGTATCACCACAAGATCGCCGGCTCCGGTAATACGAACGATGGACGTTAGAAGGATCGTACATGCCAAAAGCACCCACAACCACTGCCACGTTCCGGACATCAAGGACGCAATCCAGCGACTCAGCCTGTCCATCAGCAAAAACAACGAAGCGAATAGCAAACCGATGATCAGGAAGGACAAATAACTGCTTGTGGTAAGGTTGAGAACATCGGATATGTCGAGCGAGATGCTGGAGTTGATGATCAATCCACGAATCACATCTCCCACAAACCAGGCGAAGCAGAGCATGCCTGATAGGAGCAGCACCGAAACCAACAGCCTAAAACGTGGAATCACCTGAATCTGTTTGCCTTGTTGATGCAAGAGCCAGGAAGAATACAGGAGCATGACGGTGTTGATGAGCAAATCGCCCAAGGTGGGCAACCAATTGCTGGCGGCGTATTCGCTCGGGCTAAACAGCGACAAATGCACAAGTGGCTCCGGGAAATGAAAAAAGAAACTCAATCCACGCAGTGTCAAGAGTAAAACCCACCAAGTCCAAACGGCCGACATTTTTCCACGCGCAGCCTGTTCGACCGCCAGACGATGTCCCGCCAGCAGAAATAACAAGAGACCGATGACCGATACAACGACTGGCCAATCGGGGTATTTCTCGACATCTGCACCCCCAGCATCGGGTCGGAACCAGGCCATGGTTTGTCCGGAATCTCCTAACACAGGCAAGGCGCCTTCTTCTTCCACAGCCAGCAAACGCGAACCCGAGGGCAAATTGCGGAGGCCCGGAAATCCGTTTTGCAGGTAATCGTTTTGGTAGGAATATTCGCGGCAGATGAGAGCGAGACCGAGTAGTTTACATGGCCCATCTTCATACCGTCGCACCAGATACCAGCCGTTCTTGAGTTTGAGCAGACTGTTTTCATCTATCGATGATAATCCGTTGCCTGAAATGGGGACTGAATTGTCGGTCCAGAAATACACCGAGCGCTCCGAATATCCGATAAAGGCGATGTGTTTTTGAAGCGATAGCTCCTGCCAGTGTGCGGGAAAGCTGGCATAAAACGCTAGATCGCGGCAACCGGCATGACGAAAAACCTCCGATTCCTTGTCGAGCGCTGCAGCCCGCATGCGGATATGTTGCTCGATCAGGTGCTTCTGTTCGGCCGGTGCTGGAAAATGCGTCAGGTGAAAGCCCGCCTCCGCCGCCATCAGACAGAGGAGCGCAAGCAACAACAACATCCAGGGACTACGTTTAAAAAGCGACTTCACAGAAATCCAAAAATACGCATTCCTAAGTACGGTGCACGCCACACTGTTGCATTTGTGTAGCTTGAGCACTTGTGGTCTCGCATCAGCCTTTCAGTCACGTAAGCAAACCGGGACTTCAGTCCCGGGTGATGACACAAGAACACTGCTCACGATAGGACTCACAAAAGCCTTTCGGGAACATGAACACCCCGGACTGAAGTCCGGGGATGCTGGTAAAAGCAAACAGCCTTTCAGTTACGTAAGCAATTTGTTTCACTTTTTTAAAAAACCTCCCATGCTCCCCGTGCAGCAAACGGCAATGCCCCTTTCTTGATGAAGCTCACCACCAACGAAATACCCGCGTGAGGGGTGGAAAGGGGCTCTGCAGGAGCGCCCCAGCGGGGCCGAAGCCCTGAACGACCCGACCGGTGGCTGTGGAGCGGCAGCGGAACGGGCAACGGGCACGCCCAAACCTTTACAAACCGGCATGGAGCTTTTCAGTCACGTCTGCAACCCGGGAACTTCAGTCCCGGTTGATGAATCTTAAAAAATGTACACGGTAAACTCACACTGCTGCATGTGTGTCACATGAGCAACCCGGGAACTTCAGTCCCGGGTGATGAACTTAGGAAAACGGACACAATAACCTCACTCTGCTGCATGTTTGTCACGCGAGCAACCCGGAACTTCAGTCCCGGGTGATGACACAAGAACACTTCTCACGAC
>CALQRR010000188.1 GCA_943333015.1 Chitinophaga pinensis
CAAATCCGGAGAAACAGCGATTTCTGCCCGTTCGCGATAGGAGGCGCATGAGCGTGGGCCAAAAGTCGTTTCAGAAATCATCAGGTCATTGCCAGGACGATTGAGAATGAAACCATCCATTTGAATAGTAATGGATCCTCCAAAGCCCAGCGAATAAAACTGCCCGGGCGCATTCACCATATCAGGCATACCGAGAACTTTGGAAACATCTGATCGGTCGGCAGGTACTGCAGTTCCATTATTTTGCAAACCCTGATTGTAACTCTCAACACTCAATCCCAAACAGCCACTCCAGCAATCTCCCAAAAAATCATGATGCTGATTGTTTCCAGGAATATGTGCTTGAACAGCATTGGGACTAATACATATAGTATGTGCATTCATCGGATTTCCGGGGGGAATATGACATACCAACACTTTTTGATTGTTGTTGCCACAGGCAGTACTCACCTGTGCAGACATTGGAAGTGAACCCAATGCCGATACAGTCAATAAAATCAAAGGCAAATTGTTTAGAGGTTTCATAGGTCGTTAGTTAAGTTGTTAATGAATGATTACATCACTAAATGTAGAATGAAAATACTTCACTTGGAATTAAAAACAACTTAAACAAACAATACTGAATTTAAAAGCGCAGATCGGTAAACAGGCCTGCAAATTTTACCACCATAGCTTCAAGGCTTCATCACTCTTCTTTTATTATTATCAAATATGTCAATGAAATCGCACATGATTTTTTTGCATCAGCGTGTTACAACAAACCGAATCTGGTTCCTGCCATTTTTAAGGAGATACAAGCCTTCTGAGAACGTGTTCGTGTTCAACTGCAAGATGTCGGAAGAAGTCGAACTTAGATTACTAACCAATTGCCCGTTTGCCGAAAAAAGTTGCACGGGATAGCCTTTCTCTAAACCTGATATATTCAACCATTCATGTGAACCAACCGGATTGGGATAAATGGCCAGTTTTGACGTTTCCAAAGCATGAAAACCGGTCGTGTAATCGTATTGATATCGGGCAGTTAACCACTTTAATTCCTCCGTCTGTTCAGGACGCGTACCGGCTCCGTGCGTATAAAAGACCTTGTTGCCCTCGTATACCATACCATAAATGGTTGCTCCTGGGTTTAGGTTTAATCGAATTTCCGACTGAAGTTCACCTTGCGGAGTCAGTAAAAAATGTGCAACGCCGGGAAACAATTGATCCCCTACCGAACTTCCAATTAAATATCCATTTTCATCGGCAATAATGCGTTTGGGATATTCTGCGTAAATCTCATTTCCAACTCCAGGATAAATATAATGATAGCGCACTTGTCCTTGTGGATCAATTGAAAAGACTTCCGGTTTGGTGCTTGATTCAAAGTTCGATTCATTTCTTAATGCATCGACTTGTTCATCCTCTGGATTAATGGTAGGGCCGACAAATCCACCACTGATATGGGCATAATAGTAATACACATTGCCCAATGGATCCAGAATCGCGTCTCTGAAAATCCGGTCGGCATCGCTATAATCTATAAAATTGATCGTTTGCTGCCAAATGATACTTCCCGATGAAGAGTAGCGTGCAAGGAACAAACGTTTGTTATTTTCGGAATTATTAAGTTCCGTGCTAAATAATACATCACCGTTGGCATAAATAAATGTTTCTATTCGTCCACTACCAACATAACCTGGAAAAACAACAAAATCGGTCCAGCGTAACTCGAGGTTACTGTTAAAAGATGAAAACCGCATGGTGTCAACATTGGACGCATTGAGGTAAATGTTATCGAACGCATCCACCTCCATTTTTTTTGGAAAAACCCATCCGTATGGCGCAATTTGAACTTCGCTCAGAATCTGGCCATTATCTGGGTTGATTTTGAAAAGGTGTGGTACTATGGTGTTGAACTCAGCAGCGTATTTTTCCCCAAAAACGAACAGCAATGATTCGTCTGCCGATAATTTCACATCATTGAATTCACCCGAAAAGGTGGTTGTGAAATATTCCTCAGCATACATTAATTGCCCCTGACTATCGGTTTTATATATGTATCGACCTCCATATGGCGATGACGGCTGAAATCCAACCCCGTATGCGTCACCTGTAGAGGAAATATCAACTGATTCAACTCCTTGAAGACCGCAATTTGTACAGGCATTTATCTGGTCGTGCACCATGTACCAATTTTCTACACCGTCGGTGCTGATAGACTGTGCCGGCTGAACACAACAACTTTCATTCACCTTTGGATGGATGTAAATAGTGTTCTCCACGATACGCATGTATGAATCTTCGATTGCTGTATTATGTATGCGATCGTGCATCCATGTTTGATTAAACTGCGCAGAAGCAAATGAACTTATAAATAGCGCTAAAAGTGTTATTGCTTTCATAATCAATAATGTTTATCACAAAAAAACAGGTTTAGAACACGAATTACAATCACTATATCTAGTGATAATAATGCTCGTACTTCAAATGCACATTGTTAAACAAGCGATGCTATAAACGCAAACAAATAAAACTTGGAGGGTCGCTTGAAAACAAAAAAGCCCTGAATGGCGAAAGGACTTTTGTTTACCCCCACGGGGCTTGCCCCCTCGGGGTTGCGGACCCCAAAGGGGCAGGCCTTCCTTAACTCGAACAAATAAAACTTGGAGGGTCGCTTGAAAACAAAAAAGCCCTGAATTGCTTCAGGGCTTTTTTTGCGGACCGGACGGGACTCGAACCCGCGACCTCCGCCGTGACAGGGCGGCATTCTAACCAGCTGAACTACCGATCCATTGGTATTCCTTGTTCAGGGATGGCAAAAGTAGTTTTTTTCTAATACGATGCAAAACTGCACTACGAATAATTTGTGAATTATGGTCTTCTGCTTCATTTACAGGGAGATTCATTTTATTAATGGCGTCATACACATCCCCTGTTTATAAAAACAACGGGATTTATCTGTTGCCTATACCGTCAGAAAAACCGGTGGGTTAACTTTGCTTGCCTAATTCTTCTTTCATGCAACAATATCAAACGCTTTTGAAGCACATCCTCGATCAGGGTGCTCAAAAGCACGATCGTACCGGTACTGGCACCATCAGTTGTTTCGGGTACCAGATGCGTTTCGACCTTTCCGAAGGATTTCCGCTGGTCACCACCAAAAAAGTACATCTGCGCTCTATCATATATGAATTGCTCTGGTTCCTGAAAGGCGATACCAACATCGCCTACCTGAAAGAGAATGGCGTCAGCATTTGGAACGAATGGGCCGATGAACACGGAAACCTCGGACCTGTATATGGCCACCAATGGCGCTCTTGGCCGGGGAAAGACGGAAAGACCATTGATCAGATCAGTCACCTCGTTCATATGATCCGCACCAACCCCGACTCCCGCCGCCTGATTGTCAGCGCCTGGAATGTGGCCGATGTCGATCACATGGCGCTTCCTCCCTGCCATTGCCTGTTTCAATTTTATGTGGCCGATGGTAAATTGAGCTGTCAGTTGTATCAGCGCAGTGCAGATACCTTTCTAGGTGTACCCTTCAACATTGCTTCCTATGCCCTACTCACGCTGATGATTGCGCAAGTATGTGGCTTACAACCGGGCGATTTTGTGCACACCTTTGGAGATGTTCACTTGTATAACAATCACCTCGATCAAGCCCGTTTGCAACTCAGCCGCGATCCGCGACCACTGCCGGTGATGAAACTCAATCCAAACATTACCGAACTGCTTGATTTTACCTATGCTGATTTCACTTTGGAAGGATACGATCCGCATCCGGCCATTAAAGGCGCTGTAGCTGTATGATACTGTCCATTGTTGTTGCCACAGGAAAAAACGGGGAAATAGGAAAAGACAACCGCTTGCTTTGGCACTTACCTGCCGACATGAAGTATTTTAAAAGCCTGACGACCGGTCACCCGATCATCATGGGGCGGCACACCTACGAAAGCATTGGCCGACCATTGCCCAACCGCAGAAACATCGTTATCACGCGTCAAAAAGACCTTCAAATTATAGGAGTGGAAGTGGTGAATTCACTCGAAGAAGCCATGGCACTAGTCAAGGATGACCCAGAAATTATGGTTATTGGGGGTGCGGATGTATATAAGCAGGCGTTACCACTCGCTCAAAGAATCTACATTACCCGTGTAAATGCAACCTTGGAAGCCGATCGTTTTTTTCCGACAATCAATGCAAACGACTGGAATATTCAAGTCAATATTGATCACCCGGCGGATGAAAAAAACATCCATGCAATGACGTTTCAACTGCTAGAACGAAAGAACTAAAATGAGCTTTTCTCCGAATGAAGCGGAAACCCTGCGGTTGGCTGTCGAGACGTTTGTACAGCCTGCCCAGCAGCAGCATTCCCTCCATTCCTCCGAAATAGCGGAGAAAATAATCACGCTGCTCGATGGGAAATCTCCCGAAGAACAAAGCGATTTCAAACAACTGATCGGCCTGCTGTCGGGACCATTTTTATCGTTTACCTGGGGCGGCCCGTTTCAATCCATTGCTGGTTTATCGCCCGAACAACGCACAGAACTTTTTCGCTCCTGGTCAACGTCCCGTTTTGCCCTGTTACGCAAAGGCTATCAGGCACTGAAGAAACTCAGCACGTTCATCGCCTATTCGCTCACCGACGCATCTGGCGCCAGTATAACCGAATCCATTACTGGCTATACCGGTGCACCTGCAGTGGAACACCCCGTCCATGCGTCGGCAATTCCGCTCATCGCCCCCGATTCTGTGATGCACTGTGAAGTGCTCATAATCGGTTCTGGAGCTGGCGGAGGTGTTGCTGCGGCCAGGTTTGC
>CALQRR010000189.1 GCA_943333015.1 Chitinophaga pinensis
TAAAATTTGGCACATTTTCATGCAGTGAGTATGAATCAGGACGAACACAGCTTAACTTTTCCAACTTGGAACGAAATCAATGACGCACTAAAGCATGAGGGAAGCGATGTCAAACGTCGGGAATTGATTGAGCGGATTCGAAATACAACACCACCGGATGAAAGCGGAGCTGGTCTGAAAAAATGGTTGGAGCTGAACAATTACAATTTGGATAAAGCGTCCATCTGGATTCAAAAAATCGAAGGCGAATACACTTCGGTCAGATTGAAAAAATCGAATCAGTCTTTAATACGTTACTTGACAGCAACTTTCTTGTTAGTGTTCGGATCAATCTATTCCTACCTGCGACTGGTAAAAGAAGATGCGTGGGAAGATTACTACATGCACGATCCGGGTTTATTGATTCCAGAAAACACCGCATCTGTGCATGTTCACTGGATGTTAGAATACAAGAACGGACGAACATCTAATGCTTATGCGATACTCAAGGGCTTAAAAAAATCCTTCCCCACGAATGACACCCTGAATTTCTATGAAGCGGTGATGGAATTTGAACAGGGAAAAGTATCCAGTGCCATGAACGTGTTATCAGCGCGGACGATTTCCGAGAATTCAATTTTTAGAGATCGGGCTGAATTTTTAGAAGCACTATGCCTTTGGAGATTAAAGCGAGTTAAGGATTCGAAAAATGCCTTGATTCATATTGCCAATGATGCAAATCAGCTTTTTTCCAGCAAAGCAAAATTGATATTATCAGAAGAATTTTCCTGAAACTCATGAAGCTGACAACTTCAGCCTCTCAAGACCTTTTAATAATTTACTAATTCAGATCTCAACGATTTTGAATTTAGCAGTATTGCAAGTATTCGGGCCCTGTTCTTCTTAATGAAAGTTCTTACACCCAAACTAAGCTATCCCAATTTTCCGTAACCTAAGAAAACGAAATGACCGTTTTCCGCGAAATATTAAAATACGGTCGTGTTATTTTAATCCCACATCGCCTTAAACAACGCTTAATAAAAATCCACTCTTGGCACTTCTTCTCTTTTGCTTTATAAATATACATTATATATATATTAAATGTCTTCTGGGTTTTATCTCGATTAATTTTAACTACCTCTGATTGTCAATATGTTAAAAAATGACAACCCTCATTTTACAAAACTGTACTTTTCTTGCAGTTTGATTCCATTTCTTTATAGTGAGCAAAATAATTACGGGTTCGAACCTTAAATCGTCCGATTTTCATGATCGATTAAGCCTAAAATCTGAACTGAAACATTAAAATAAATTGAATGGATTTCATGCATTCAGAATATTCAGTTTCTGTCAAAATGATCACTTTGAATGGTTGAGTGGTTATCCTATGTCTCGCCTGCTCAGCGGGACATAGGTTTTTTTAGCCCTCATTATTCTCTTAAAAGCGCGTTGTTTATCCTTAAGTTTGAGGAATAATTAAGTGATTGGATTTTGAGATGACAGCTATTCGAATTGGTTCCAAAGTGAGCTTGCTCAATGAAGTAGGAGAAGGTATTGTAACAGCATTCAACAAGCAAGGCATGGCACTGGTGATGATGGATGACGGTTTCGAAATCCCCTATTATCCCAATCAATTAGTGGTTATTGGAGGAATGGAAAGTCCATCCGCAGGTCGGGATACAAGTAGCATTGCCAGTGTAAATGCAACATCACTCAAAGAGTCGGTGTATTTGGCATTTTTACTTGAAGGCATTCAGAAAGATCAACCTAAAATAGCTGTACGCTTGCTCAATCAGCGGCGCGAAGCGCTTTTAATTGCGCTATACAGTGAAACGGAACGCGTATACACCCTAGAAGCTAGCGGTGAAATACCGGCAGGAAGCAGCAAAACGGTCATGACGGTAGTATTGCCAGAGCTGCTGTTGAAAGATCGCTTTTTCATTCAAATACAACCTGTTGCGGGGAATACTAAAATCCTCCCGGCATCTTGGGGTGGATACATCAAACACCAAACACCAGCCATGATTGAGCCTTCCTCTTGGCCTCAACAATTGGTTTTTACAGAACGGGCCCTATTAATTGAAGTTTACCCAGATAAAGGAGGTAATCAGAGTGTGATCCCCAATAAAGATGCAGTGCCCCGCAAAATGACAGCACTTTCACAAGACTGGTTGCTCAAGCAGGGACGTGATGGAAATTATGAAGTGGATCTGCACATAGAAGAGTTATTAGAGGATACTGCAGGGATGGACAATGCTGAAATCATCCGACATCAATTGCGGCATTTTGAAAAATGCCTTGATGAGGCAAAACGTCGACCAGTGAAAAAATTTGTTGCCATTCATGGGGTTGGCAAAGGACGATTGCGGGATGAAATACGAAAACTACTTAAGGCAGAAGACATCGAACATTACGATGCGCCACTTTCCAAATATGGATATGGAGCGACTGAGATTATTGTCAAATAAATAAACGAATCCCTGTTCCGAACATCCGAAACTTGAATCAGATTCAAATTCCATCAGGTATAAATGGATTTCATCACCATTGATTTTGAAACAGCAAATTCGAATAGAAACAGCCCCTGCGAGATTGGATTAACCTTTGTCCGAGAAGACCGGATTGTTGAGACCAAATCCTGGCTGATCAAGCCACAAAATGGCTGGTTCGATTATTATAACATTCTTGTTCACGGGATTAAACCAGAAGAAGTTGCGGACAAACCCGAGTTTGATATTCTGTGGACGGAGATCAAGCCATTGGTAGAAGATCAGTTTTTGATTGCTCACAATGCTGGATTTGACATGAGCGTACTTCGCAAAACACTAGAAACTTATGACATTGTGTTTCCGACATTGCAGTATGCATGCAGTTATATTTTCTCCAAACGCATCTGGCCTAATCTTCCAGCTTACGATTTAAAAACGCTTTGTCGGATCAATAACATTCATCTAAACCATCACCGTGCAGGCGACGATAGTAAGGCAACGGCAGAACTCGTCTTAAAAGCATTTGACAGGGCAGGAATCACTTCGCTGATTGATTTTGAGGAAGTGCTAAAAATCAAACCGGGGCAACTTTTTGCAGGAGGATATCGGGCAGCATCGTCCAAACGTATGGCAACAAAAAGAATCCTACCTGGATAAAGGAAGTGCTCGAATCATTCCAGTATATTTGCAGCAAACAGTCCGCCTTGTCGCGAGGTGCCGCAAGGTATCGCGAGGAAAGTCCGGGCAACATAGAGCATCCTGCTTCCTAACGGGAAGGCGGTGGAAGGGCAACCAACCATTGACAGACAGTGCCACAGAGAATATACCACCAGATCTTCGGATCCGGAAAGGGTGAAAACGCGGGGTAAGAGCCCACGACGCGGCTGGCGACAGACGTGCTGGCAAACCTCAGGAGTTGAAAGTTCAAATAGGCAAGAGATGAGGCTGCTCGTCTAAGATCTTCGGATCGCTCTTGCGGGTAGGACGCTAGAGCCTGTTGGTGACGACAGGCCCAGATAAATGACAAGGGTCGTTCCTTCGGGCACGATACAGAACCCGGCTTACAGGACTGTTTTTATTTTTTTTGATGCCTGGAATAGTCAAAATGACTATTCGGACATGTTGTTTTTAAGAAGCTGCAAAGCAGAATCAAGACGAAATTGCCTGATGAGAATTGTTGATAACCATCTTCCAAAGGTTTTTTCATCATCCATGTAATTCAGTGTTTACGGACGATATAGCGGTTTATCATGTGAGATTCTGCAGAGCGTCGACTGGTTCATGAATAAGTGTACCTTTGCCGCTCAATATATTCAATGACAACTTTTTCTGAATTGGGTCTCCGTCCGGAGCTCCTGGAGGCGGTAACCCAGATGGGGTTTACGGCTCCTACACCGATCCAGGAGCAGACAATTCCTCTGCTCACTGAGAACATTACTGACCTTGTTGCACTTGCTCAAACCGGAACCGGGAAAACCGCGGCCTTCGGATTGCCTTTGCTAAACATTCTGGATGAAGAGCGCCGCACACCGCAGGCTCTCATCCTCTGCCCTACCCGCGAACTCTGCATGCAGATTTCTAAGGATCTTGAGGCCTTTTCTTCAAAAATGCCATTGGTGAAAATCGTGGCAGTGTATGGTGGAGCTGCGATTTCCACACAAATTAGTCAAATCAAACGCGGTGTACAGATTGTGGTGGCAACACCCGGCCGACTCAAGGATTTGATTGACCGGAAAGCTATTGCATTGGGAGAAGTGGAAACACTTGTTCTGGATGAAGCCGATGAAATGCTCAACATGGGATTCCGTGATGACATTGATTACATTTTAGCAACAACACCAGCTGAAAAGCAAACATGGTTGTTTTCAGCTACAATGCCATCGGAAGTTTCCTCCATTTCGAAGCGCTACATGGTTTCTCCAGTAGAAATCTCCGTAGGTAAGAAAAATCAAGGGGCGACGAATATCAGCCACATGTATTACATGGTGAGCAATCACAACCGCTACAATGCGTTGAAGCGGATTGCCGATTTCCATCCAGATATATATGGTATCATTTTCTGTCGTACTAAAATTGAAACACAGGAGATTGCTGAAAAACTGATCAAAGACGGTTACAATGCAGATTCACTGCATGGTGATTTGAGTCAGGTACAGCGTGATAGTGTTATGCGTAAATTCCGGAATAAGAATCTGCAAATGTTGGTTGCTACCGATGTTGCAGCTCGCGGAATTGATGTGGACAGCATTACACACGTCATTCACTACAACCTTCCTGACGATTCAGAAAGCTATACACACCGAAGCGGTCGTACAGCACGGGCTGGTAAGTCAGGA
>CALQRR010000190.1 GCA_943333015.1 Chitinophaga pinensis
ACATTGATGCTGCGGTGAAAGGCAAAGTTGAACTATCCACCTTGAAGGATTTGATTCCTCTGGAAGCTGGAACAACACTTTCGGGAGAAGTTGCTGCTGATGTCTCCGTGAAAGGTCGCATGTCGTCTGTCGAGAAAGCGCAATACGACCAGTTTGCCGCTGCCGGAACATTGGATGTGGCCCGTTTTCGGTATGCTGCCAAAGATCTTCCGCAGGATATTCAAATCAGCAAAGCGTCCATGAGCTTCAATCCCAAGGCAGCTCAGCTGAGTCGTTTTGATATGCAACTCGGGAAAAGCGATCTGCACGCAACAGGTAGTTTGGAAAATTATCTGGCCTATATTTTTAGCGACAAACCCATCACAGGGAATGTGAATCTGAACAGTAATTTTCTGGATTTGAATCCCTTCATGACGACTGAAACTGCTTCAACGGCAGCGCCAGCATCAACTTCCGGACAGCCGGCAGATGTGAATGGGTATATTCGGATTCCGAAAAACATCGATTTCACGCTAAATGCGGCTATTACTACTCTGCTATACGATAACATGCGCTTGGCGAATGTGAACGGGCAGATCGTTGTGAGGGATCAGGAGGTGAAATTGAACCAGTTGAAAATGAATACACTCGGTGGATCCATTACCATGGGGGGATTGTATGATACCCATAGCGAAAACGGACCTGCTGTTGCATTGTTGATGGACATGCAAAACCTGAATATTCGGGAAACGGCTAAAACATTTAATACAGTGAAAGAGTTGGCACCGGTGGCCGAAAAAACGATCGGGACAGTTTCTATTAAGAATTTTAATTTTTCTTGCAGAGCTGATAAGGCATTTAATCCAGACATGAAATCGATCAATGGCAGTGGAGCATTGAGTACTTCTGCAGTGGAGATTGAAGGATTTGAAATGATTAAGCAGATTGCCGGTTCATTGAAAATGGACAAACTGAAAAAATGGAAAATGGAACCCATTCAGGCAGCATTTACAATTACCAATGGAAATGTAACGGTAAAGCCATTTAAGACAAAAGTGGGCAATTACACCGCAGAGATTGGCGGTGAAAACGGTTTGGATAAGCAGATTAATTATGCCGTCAATATTGAGATTCCACGTGCAGAGTTTGGTGGAGCAGCTAATTCGGTGCTGACTAGTTTGGTCTCAAAAGCCAACGCCAGCGGATTAAAAACTCAAGTAGGCGATGTGATACCGGTGGCCATTAAAGTTACGGGTACGTTTACCAATCCCAAGGTAAGTACCGATATTCGGAGTCAGGCAACAGATGCGATGGGAGATTTAAAAGCCCAGGCAGAGCAACGTTTGAAGGACGAAGCAGAACGTCAAAAGCTGGAGTTGTTGAATAAAGTGAATGTGGAAAAAGAGCGATTGAAAAAAGAGGCGGAAGCTAAATTCAATCAGGAACGGGATAAGCTAAAGAGCGAAGCTGACAAGGCAAAAGCAGAGGCAGAAAGAAAAGCCAAAGAAGAAGCCGATAAAGCGAAGAAGAAAGCGGAAGAAGAAGCGAAAAAAGGATTGAATAAATTCTTAAAAGGTAAATAAGGCATGCGTTTGAGTCGGGTTCTATTTCTGTGCAGCATGTTGCTGACCTGCGCCTTTTTACAGGCTCAGGAGAAAGAAGATCCATGTCCTTTATCATCCAATAAAAAAGCACGTAAATTTTACGAGAAAGCTTTGGATGTGGCCCGTTCAAACAAGAACGAAGCACGTGCCTTGTTGGGAGAAGCATTAGCACTTGATCCGGAATTTGGACGCGCCAATTACGTGATGGCTGATTTACTCATCAAATCAAAGAAAAGTTTGGAAGCAGAGCCTTTTTTGAAGCAAGCTCTAGCAACATGTCCGGATTTGGATCCTCTCCTGTTTTACCGATTGGGTAGTATTCAGTTTGGTGCAAAGCGATACGAAGAAGCAAAAGTCAGTATGGGCCGCTTTTTGGTAAGCAATGCCGGCAAGGAAAAAGAACGCAGCGACGCCCGTGAACAGTTAACAGCTGCTACCTTTTTTGTGGATGGATTTGCGAAACCTGTTCCCTTTGACCCCAAACCACTGATGGCTATTTCGACCGAGGCGGATGAATATTTACCGATTATAACGGCCGATAACAAGCGGGCCTATTTTACGCGCCGGACATTTGAAAAGGAAAAATTCACAGGTGGTATCAATGCCGAAATCAAACCGGTTGAACGCTTTTGTTGGAGTAATGCCCTTGGAGATAATAATTTCGAAAAAGGTCAACCCATGCCTCCGCCCTTTAATAAGAATGCCAACGAAGGTGGAGCTAGTCTGTCGGCCGATAATCGCATCCTTTTTTACACCATTTGTAGGAACGAAGGAGCGGAGCTTTTAAACTGCGATCTCTGGTATTCGGTCTTTGGAAAAGACACTTGGTCGGAAGTGAAAAATGCGGGACCGGTAATCAATGGGAAAACCTCTTGGGACTCACAGCCATCGCTTTCTTCAGACGGGAAAGTGCTTTATTTTGCGAGCAATCGCCCTGGCGGAGTAGGAGAGCTCGACATTTGGAAATCTGTTAAAAACAAAGAGGGGAACTGGGGCGAACCGGTCAATTTGGGTCCGGAGATCAATACTCCTGGCAATGAAAAATCTCCCTTCTTTCATTCCGACGGACAAACTCTTTACTTCTCATCGACAGGGCACCTTGGATATGGCGCGTACGATATTTTCTTCGCTAAACTTGATAAAGAGACCGGGTGGCAAAAGCCCAAAAACATTGGATATCCGATTAATTCAGAGAAGGATGATTTAGGCTTTTTTGTCAGCACGGATGGGAAAACCGGCTATTTCGCTTCGGATAAATTGAAAGGTTTGGGTGGCTGGGATGTATACGCGTTTGGGCTATACAAAGAAGCCCGACCGGAGCGTGTTGTCTTTCTAACTGGAGAGTTGAAGAACGAGGATAATTCCATTGCATCAGATGCCCGTGTGGAATTTCAAAATACCCGCACCAAGGAAGTCACCACTTTTGATGTCGATTCCCTCACTGGAAAATATGTTGCTGTGATGGCTTTTACGGAAGATCATATCATGACCGTGAAGCAACCCGGTAAAGCCTTCGTGAGTGAATATCTTTCTGTTGCTGATTCATCGCTTAACATTCCCAAACAGGTGAATATGGAAGTGAAGGAGATCAAAGTGGGCAAAGCATATAAAATCAATAACCTGAATTTTTCAACAAACTCATCTGGCTTTTCTGCTCAAACGGTAACTGTCGTTCAGGAACTTGCAGAATTTTTACGCGAAAATCCAACCATCCAGATTTCCATTCAGGGACATACCGATAATATTGGTGATCCGCAGGTGAACATGAATCTTTCAAATGAACGCGCCAAACGTGTATTTGACCTGCTACTTTTAGAAGGAATATCTGCGGAACGGCTCACTTGGAAAGGATTTGGGATGAGTAAGCCTGTAGCCTCTAATCTCACCGACAAAGGAAAGTCTATGAACCGGCGGACAGAGTTTGTCATTACCTCAAAGTGATTCTTCTGAGGTAACCTCCCAAACAATTAGGGATCTGTCATCACTGCCAGAAATCAGGTATTCTTTGTGGGAAGTCCAGAGGAGTGAATTTACGGAGTTGATATGCCCTTGATGATTTGCTGCATCGATACGCAGTAGAAATTCGAGCGTCTCTGCATTCCAGATTTTTATCGTTTTGTCGCGACTTCCGGTGGCAAACAAATGACCATCCGGATGAAAAACAATGGAATAAATAGCATAATTATGAGCAGGAATGCTTGAATGCAAGGAGTAATCGTCGTTGATGTCCCAGATTTTTAGAAATGCATCTTTGGAACCACTTAGCAACCACTGACCGTTGGGATGAAAACAAAGTGCATTTACCGACATAGAATGCGCTTCCCAGGCATGGATCATTTCGAGTGATATACTGCTAAATATCCGGATGAAGTTATCACCACAGGCTACAGCGACAAGCCCGTTGATGGGAGAAAAGCTCATGGCACGAATCTTTGCATCACACAAGGCGAGTGATTTGATGCATTGGAAATCGTGCACATTCCATATTACTAAATGTCCATCACCTCCACTACTATACACCTGCTCTTGAAAAGGATTCCACATCAAAGCAAAAACACCTTTAGAATGCCCGAGCAGGTAGCGGACTTCTGCTTTTTTTTCAAGATCAATCACGTGGATACCGCCGAGATCATTTCCTACCAGCAATAAGTTGTATTCGGGGATGATACATGTGCAGTATATTACTCCCGGTGTTCGGGCCAGCACATGTTCGGCTACAAAGCTGTCCAGATTCCATTCCACCACCATACGGTCGCTTCCGGCGGAAAGAATGGCGTTTTCATTCCTGTCAGAGCCTACGGAATATACAGATCCGTCGTGACCTTTGAGATGCGCAATTTTATTGACCTGAACGTTCATCTAACAAAGGTAGGTGCAAATGGGTGTTTTCTAGGGTTAGATACCCGTTAATCTCTTCAAACTCTCCGTTTTAAATGTCAGCAGCACTCGCTGGAAGTGATGCTTTAAGACGCATCTTTTGGTTAAAAAAACAATTCGCATTTAACCAGCAGATATACTAACGTTTAGTTTGTCATTTTGTCACCTTTTATTGGCTGGCATGTGCTTTGAAAATGCCGCACGTCATACAAAACCTGAATTATGTCAAGCGGAAAAATAAATGTAAACACCGAGAACATCTTCCCCATTATTAAAAAATTCCTGTATTCCGATCATGAGATCTTTTTGCGGGAGTTGGTTTCCAATG
>CALQRR010000191.1 GCA_943333015.1 Chitinophaga pinensis
AGGTGGTTGCTCTGCGTTTCAGTATCTTCTTCAAGTACAATTAAGTCGTGATTACCCTTAATTGCCGCTTTTAGATTGGTATCCATCAACAATTTATACGTTTCTGACGCCCAAGGATAATATCCAAAAATATCTCCCAAAAGGATGATATCGTCAATACCTTCTTTTGTAATTTCATTCAATACTGCCCTAAGAGCAAATACGTTTGAATGTATATCGCTGATGATTCCAATACGCATCAGAACTTACAGCTTTCTAAAAGTTTAAAAATCGAAGTTCTTGAATTGTATTCTGGATGATAATCTAATAATTTCATGGCTTTATCCACTGAAATGTTCCAATGGTCATTTTCGTTTGCATCCTCTCCTGAAAATCGAACACCTACATTCCATTTATTTGCAATGATCCCAGACAATTCTTTCATACTCAATAGATCTGGTGATGCAATATTGAAAATACCTGAAGGAGCCTTTGTGTCAAGACATTTCAGATAAGTATTGACAACATCACTTACTGCAACAAAGTTCTGTGATCTTTTTCCTGAACCAAAAACAATTAAATCGTTTCCTGCCACAGCAGATTCTATCCATTTTTTGATCACAGTCTGAGGCATTAAATCGAAGTGATCAGCAACAGGACTTGAGATTCTGAGAATATTGTATTTAAATCCAAACTTATGAGCATAGGTCTGGATTAAATTCTCTCCTGCCAATTTTGAAACTGCATAGGGTGTGGCCGGCGCTAATTCGGATTCCTCAGAAATAATATCAGGCAATGGTTTGCTAATCACACTAATTGAAGAAGTAAAAATTACTCTTTTAACACCTGCCTCAACAGCTTTATCTAGTAGCTTTCTGGTAAAAGATACATTCACAGATTCTAATTCGCTTATTTCAACATCGCTAATTCCAGCTTTCAAAGAAGCTGCATTATGAACTATAACATCTACTTCATTAAAGTAATTTGAATCAAGCAGTTTGTCTGAAGCCAAATCGAATAAAATCCATTGCACTCCATATGTAAATTCATGATTTGTTCTGGAAATTATCTTCAATTTATGGCCTTCTTCCCTAAATGTTTTAGTGATTGAGCCCCCTATAAGACCAGTACCTCCTGTTAGCAATATCTTTTTTGAATCAATCATTATTTCATTTCACTGATTGGAACAACTACATGTTCAAAAGCTCTAATTACAGCCACATTGCTTAAGTAATTGAGTCTACCGAATTTCTCCTGATCAAGAAAGTTTCGAAGCAAAAGATCTGGTTCATTAAAACCAACATCAGCTCGCATGGTTGAAGTGCCCGAAAATCTGGGGTGAATCTCGAAAACAAATATTTTACCTTGATGAATTCGCAATTGAATATTCAATGGGCCCACGCTACCGATACGCTGTGATAAGTCTTCACAAAATTGTTGAATATTCTGATCTCTAATAAAATAACCTTGAGAATATCCGGTTGATATACTATATTTTACATTGCCTAATTTCTTTGAATCGAGTAATGAAAGCCCGAAAAGTTTCCTTCGCATTACAATGCTATCAACCAGATCACCATCATTATCTGATAATACACCCACAGTGTATTCATCTTCTTCCGATCCAATCAAAGGCTGAACGCAATAACCTGAATCAGGTTCCAATCTTGAAACCACATCGATCACTTCGGCTTCATTTACACAAAGACTAACCCCTTTTGATCCACCTGTTCCTTTGGTTGGCTTTATAATTAGTGGAAATCCAAAATCTGAAACCAAAGTCTTCCACTCTTCTGCGGGAAGTGTAGGAATTACAGGCAATCCCAGTTCCTGTAACTTTTGATTGGTTGCAAATTTATCCATCATAAGCGGCATAAGCTTATGACAATTGGTTATTATAGGTACATTGAATAAATGCCGGTTTTGCGCAAGGATATTTGCCTCTATTTCAGACCCGGGAATTACGGCATGAATATCAAATTTATTCACTACGTTCTTAACCCGATCCAGATAATCAGGTGAATTTCCGAGCGGCAAAATTGTTTGTTGATTAACTTTGTAAAGACCCCAAGAGAAGGTATCAGCATCAGCTGCAACAACATTCCATCTTTCACTTACTGTTTGCGATGAACGTGTTAAAGCATGCAATATCCCTGACCCAACACTCCTACCTCCTACGGCAGTAACTAATATATTTCTTTTCATATTAATCCAACAAGTCAATTTCACTTAAGGTTATAATCCGGGTAGTATCCAACACTTTCTCTAACTTACACTTATGTTTAATTCTTTCTCCAAATGTTCTGGAAAAAATTATTAAACATTCAGGTGGTTTCTGACAAATTTCAATAAAAGATTCTATCTTGTTTGAAAGAAATGGTAAATATTTTCCCTGCATTTCCGTATTATCATCAACTAATCTTATATTTTTCAAGCCTAATAAAAAAAGTATATTCATAGCTCTAACAGGCGAATAAACAGAAATATTGGAACTACTATACTCACGGATAACCTTATTAAGATTATTCACATGCTGATCAAGTTTCTGCGAAAATTCATTTATCTGCTTAGCTGCTGTGCTTTCGATCAAATTTGATATTCTTCTATTGCATAAGGTAACGATAAACGCTCCTTCAATTATAGAAATATCATCTAATTTAAGTCCGGATAAATTTGCAATACATTTAATAGATTCTTCAGTAAAATAGCTGTAATGTTCATGAATAAATATGGATGGATCCCCTTCATTCAGATAAGGGCTACAGTTGGGCACACTGAATATAATTTTCCCATGCTCTGTTAAGCGCTCCGATTGAAGTTTAATGAACTTTACCGGATCAGGAATATGTTCCAATATCGCGAAACTGAAAATCAAATCATAGCGACCATTTATTATGGATTTAGATGGAAAGAAATCATGTACTAGTTTAATTCCTTCAAGCCCGTCTACTAATTTATGTTGCCCTGGTTCAACACCCGTTAAGTTCTTAAATCCTTTATCTTTTAATTTTTTCAACAAGATACCTGATCCAAAACCTATTTCTAAAATTGGTGATTCAGCAGTAATACTTGAATTTCTAATTAGATAATTCAATACCTGATCCTGATAAATCTTACCAGATTCACTTGAAATTGAACCTTCCGCTAAAGATCCTTCCTTGTAAACCAATTCAAGTAATTTCGAAAGCTCAAGAGTTTCACGCTGCCTGAACATCTGCAGGTTTTCATCGAAAAATAAATCGAACGGAAATACCTCAGGAAAATTTTGATTGCCTTGCTTTTCCTGGGCTTTATAAAAAAAAGGAAGTTCTTTGATCACGTTCACTTATCAGGATTTTCTTCGAAAAATGTACCATCAGACTTTCTGATTTCGTACAAAGGTCTCTTTCTTGTTTCATCAAGAATTCTCCATATATAATCACCCACCATTCCAATTATAAGAACCAAAATAGCTAGTGCTGAGAAAATGGTATTTAAAATAATTGTTAAAGCTGTTGGTTCATTCTTAAATAAATAAATATCAGCCAAAACATAAAACCATCTTAATACCAGAACAAAAAAAACAATCAATCCAAAATTTGTAATTAGTCTCAGCGGTCTGCTCGAAAAGCCTGTAATTGCATCAAACATTGTTGAAATTTTTTTCAAAAATGTCCATTTACTATTGCCTCCAAATCTTGCCCTTTTAATATATTGAAATTCTTCCTGCCTGAAACCTATTGAAAGAATCCGGAAAATAAAAGTCGTATTGCGTTCATCCATTTTATTAAAAGCATCAGCAACCATTCTATCCATTCCCAATAGATCGCAACCTGTTTCAGGCATATTGATATTGGTACTCCAATTCATCAATTTCCAAGCAGATCTAGAAATGAATTTCGATAAATAGGACTGATCAAGATTGTCCTTTCTGGAAGCAAGAATCAACTCGCTTCCTGCGTTCCACTTCTCAGTGAGCGTGCTGATTACATCCACAGGGTCCTGACCATCACTGGCCATAATAATAATGAAATCACCTCTTGCGATATTGATACCAGCTGTAATTGCAACATGACTGCCCGAGTTCCTTGCAAGTTGAACAACAGAAAGTTTAATGTTTTCAGGTGAATTATTTGCTAATCTTTGAATTATTTGATAGGATGAATCATTAGAACAATCATCAACGAATGTGATTTCAAATCGATAAGCTGATAGTTTGTCAGGCAGATAATCAAAAAACTCTTTGATAACTGCAGGCAGCGATTCCTCCTCATTAAAAAGAGGCATGATAACAGAAATCAAGTTACCCCGGTTTTGCTGTTTCTTCTTGAGAAGCGCTGATAATTTTTCTTGCAAGATTTAAAATGTATTAATGACCATAATCACATGTTCAATCTGTTCCAATTCTAACTCAGCATACATTGGTAAACTTACACAATGTTGTGCTAAATATTCCGAATTTGGAAAATCTCCTTTCTTGTAACCCAAACTAACATATGCTTTCTGCAAATGACAAGGGACCGGATAATGAAAGGCTGCAGAGATACCATTATCGGCCAAGTGTTTCACGAATGCATCTTTATGTTCAGTCGTAACTATGAAAAGATGATTGACCCCGTCGGCCCAGTCCGGTTTTGATTGCAGAGTAATTTTGGGATTGCTGATTTCTTTCCTATATCTGTCTGCTATAGCTCTCCTTCGGTTGTTCCAACCTTCAAGGTATTTCAGCTTCACGGTTAGGGATGCCCCCTCCAGTCCACCCATTCGATAATTGTAACCGATTTCATCGTGAAAATAACGTACAGTACTGCCA
>CALQRR010000192.1 GCA_943333015.1 Chitinophaga pinensis
AAAAACAGCCTCCCCTTTCGCGTTCAGCATTCCATCGAACAATGTCAACTTACGGGATTCAAATCCTTTCAAAGCATCGTCAAAACAATACCGCGGATACTTTTCAAACGTAGTGCTCGCTTGTGAAACACTTGCTTCCACATCGGCCTTCAGATTTCGGGCAACAGCGCCATGCAGCCATTTTACCTGCAAACGGGCAGTATCTTTCAGTTCCGATTTCCGAAGCATCTTCCCTCCAAAATTCATGTACAACTTCAACCTGTTCGGTTTTACCGTTTCAATCTTAATGGTTTTGGTAAAGCTGCGGTTGCCCACATGCACCTGAGCCAGCCAATTCCCGGTAGGCGCTTCGGGACTCGTGGCGGTGCGGAAATCATAAAAGCCATTGAGCGAACCGGTACGAGTAAGTTTATTCACCACCTGCCCCATCGGATTAATAAGCTCCATCGTAACCGGATGCTGCACAGGCACACTGCGGAGCGGATCTTCGAGAATGAAATTGAGATACAACGAATCGCCAGGACGCCAAACACCGCGCTCACCGTAGATAAAACCCTTGATCCCCTTTTCGGAGGTGCGACCATCGACATCAAAATTACTCAGCGACAACGTTGTACCATCGTCCAGTTTCATGTATCCGCGCTGCAATCCACTCTTCACCACAATCACAAAAGGCTTGATGGCCGGCGTGCGTTCAATCATCCCCTGTGCATCGGTGGTTCCCTGATCTATCACTTGCTGCTGGTAGTTATAAAACAAAACAGTAGCATTGGCAACATGCTCCGTACTCAACAAATTACTTACAATGACATGCAGCTTTCCATTAGGCTCCCGTTTTACAATCACACCCAGATCCGAAGCCAGCACATTGTGCCCGAAACGGCGATCTGTGTAGTACTCTTTTTGACACGGATCAGTGTAATATTCATTTTCATAGCCATAATCCCAAGAGTAATCTTCGTCACGCCCATCATCTTGACGGTATTGTGTAAAATCCAGCTCCTGTCGGTCTTCTTCATACTCCTCCTCGTCCTCTGACGGCGTTGTTTTAGGACATTCCCATACGGCATATTCCTGTTGCATAGATAGTTTCACCCGATACATGGCGCCAGGCTCGGTTCGGATTAAACTTCCCAAGTCGATGGCATACCGGTGCCAGTATTCCAAATCGGCAGATGCATCATATTTTAGGTCGATGCGTTTGGAGATGACTTTTTTTCCAACCCGTAATATCTCATCCTGACCACTCAGATCATTCACCTGGAGAAATTGTAGGATGTTGTTTTCATACAGCTTGTAAATCGTCACATCTACAGCCTTCAGCCCAACGGCTTCAAACGGAAAATAGAGTTTACCGGCATCGGGTAAAATCACTCCCTGACTTACCATGCGGATATTCGGTTTGAGGGGTAGAAATTCTACGGTCACTTTTTCGCTTTTATTCATCCGATACCCCCAAACATTGACAATCCCTGCACTCACTAAAACGGCATACGCGCCTTTGAGCTTTTGTACAGGAAACAAGCGAATGGCATTGTCCTCTATGACAACCCGCGGCTCCGGTTGACCTTCGATGCGCAGCATGCCTTGCAAGGACTGATCACTGCGGATCGGATCGCTAAATCGGATCAACACAGATTGTTCTGGATACTGCTCCACTTCTGCACTCTGAACGTTAAAATCGCCCATGGATGGAATCACAAAATCGCGGGAGTCTTTTCGATCTACACCTATTGGATCTCCGTTAATTTCCACATGCACCTTTCCTGATTTTTCGCTCCGCTTGATACTGTCGATCGTAAATGAGGCCATGTGCGAACCCCAGTTTATTTCTTGCAAATCCCAACGAATTTTAAGCTCTTCGCCGTCTTGTGTGGCTTTAAGCATCCGCATGGTTCCAGCCGAATCGATGTTATCGTTCGCCTGAATCCGACCGGTAACCTGTTGCCACAACGGATCATTATTACTCAGCGGACGGAGCCCGTCATAATCGACCCGAAAATCCTGTTTGTACGTGCGAAACTTGAATACAAATTTGCGCATCTTCTTCGGGAGTGTGTCCAAGAGTTCGCCCAATCGAAACGTACAGTAATACTCCTGATCGCTGTCGAGTGGTTTGGCGGGAGTAAATTCCAATGTGCGTTGATCTGTCCATTTCAGCTCTCCTTTGAGCGAAGGATCAAAATCAAACAAATCGCTATCGATCACTTTCCCGGGTTCGATTGGGGCAGGGTTATCAAAATTGAGGATCAGCGATACGGTGCTTTTTTGGGAAACCGTTCCACTGGTAAAGCCCGAGATAAAGGGTGCAAAATCTTCAGCATACGAGAGCGTGGGGGGCTGCAGCACCTGATACGCTGTAACACCGGCCACTGCAGCAGTTCCAAAACAAATAAGCAACACTTTTAACAAGCGCGCAGACACAAAAGACAGGAGGGTTTTCATGCAGCAAGACTACATTCCAATCCGTGTATGCACGAAGCAGAATGAGCAAACGCAGGCAATGAGCGAGAATTCGTTTTAGCTTAAAAATTAAGCACGCTTCTGGGGAATAGTGAAAGCGTTCTGAAATTTCTTGCTATGCTTCAAATCAGAAAGACTGGGATATTGAAATCGGGAGATAACAGCCTCTCAATCCAATCTATTAAGTAACTACCATGTGTAAAAAAGGTAAATACTGAATGGCAAACTTGCTCAACAAAACCGGACGCTATATGTTATTTAACTCCACTAACGTAAAAAAGGCATGAAGGAACATTGTCCAAATTGAATACATCTATTAAGCAGGTTTCATGTAATTGAGTGCAAGAGATCGGTTTAGAATTCGCGTGTTCAATCTCCTTATAATAATATGGAAAATGCTTTGACAATATTGGATTCATTGAAAACTTAAATACGACTAGTAGTATCTGAGAATAATTAAAAACAAAATTTATAAATCCGTCAATTCCAAGAATTCCTTTAAACGCTTATAGCTCGGTGACTATTAAATATAAATGATGGAGAAGCAAGAAATAAATATTGTTTGGTTTAAGCGTGATTTGCGTTTCACTGACCACGAACCACTCTATTATGCGCAACAATCAACGTTGCCGCTGTTGCTGATTTATATTTTTGAGCCGTCGGTGATGGGGTATGATGATAGTGATGTGCGGCACTGGCGTTTTGTTCATGAATCCTTGATGGAAATGAATGAACGATTGAGTGCATTGAATTCCCAAATATTCATTTTTCATCAAGAGGCAGCATACGTTTTCGATGAACTCATTCAGATATTTTCCATTAAATCTATATTCTCCTCTCAGGAAACTGGCAATGGCCTCACCTACAGGCGCGATAAAGCGTTGAAACTAAAATTTAAAGCCCATCTCATTTCGTGGAATGAATACCAGACCAATGGGGTGATTCGTGGATTAAAATCACGCAAGAATTGGGAAAAAGGCTGGGAAGTTCAGATGACTTCATCTCCCAAGTTCGTAGATGAATTAAATTGGAAATGGGTTTTGTTTGATCATGCCCTTTATCTAAAGATCAAAGGTGAAGAGTTAAATAAGGAGATTACCACCCGGAATAAAAACTTTCAAGAAGGCGGTGAATATTGGGCTTGGAAATACTTGGACAGCTTCATCAAAGAGCGCCATGTAAATTACAGCAAACACATCAGCAAACCCTTGTTGAGCCGAAGAGGCTGTAGTCGAATATCGCCTTACTTAACCTATGGCAATTTAAGCATGCGCATGGTTTACCAATATACCATGCAGCACTATAAAACCTCTGCGAACAAGCGAGCCTTGTCGAATTTCATCTCGCGCTTGCATTGGCATTGCCATTTCATACAGAAATTTGAAGATGAATGCAGGTATGAATTTGAAAACATCAATCGCGCCTACAACACCTTACTAAAACCTAAAAACGAAGCATATATAATCGCCTGGCAGACTGGAAATACAGGCGTTCCAATCATTGATGCGTGCATGCGCTGCTTGATTGCAACAGGTTATATTAACTTTAGAATGCGGGCCATGGTGGTGTCATTTTTTGTTTTCAACCTTTGGCAAGACTGGCGAGAACTTCATTTTTTAGCAAGACAGTTTTTAGATTATGAACCTGGCATTCATTATCCACAACTGCAAATGCAAAGCGGCACCACAGGAATTAATACCATCCGGATTTATAATCCTATAAAAAACTCAGAAGAACATGATGCGGATGGATTATTCATCAAACAATGGGTTCCCGAACTTGTAAACATTCCTCCTCACCTCATCCATGAACCGTATACCCTCACCTTTCTTGAACAACAGTTGTATGCCTGCGAAATCGGAAAGCATTACCCCGCACCCATTGTCAACATCGAAGCAACAAGAAAACAGGCCAGCGATATTGTGTGGGGATACAAAACGCGCGAAGATGTTCGAATGGAAGGCAATAACTTGGTAGCAAAGCATGTAAACCCATCTTCGACTAAGAAACGTTCATGAAATTGTATTATTCTGAATTGAAAATCGATCCTAAATAAATTATTGTTCGTCAAACACGCTCCCAATCGCTCTTGTAAAATTCCGCACAGCTTGAAATGATAACATCCATAAATTAAACACTCCCATTAAAAACGAACCCCCATGAAAACATTCTTAACGGCTAAATGGGAACATCTCATCATGGCCAATTACGAAATTTCACCCGCTATTTTATTGCCGTATTTACCCAAGGGAGTTGAGTTAGATTATTTTCATGGTAAAACGTATGTGAGTTTGGTCGGATTTCTAT
>CALQRR010000193.1 GCA_943333015.1 Chitinophaga pinensis
CACTATTGCTCCTACGGTTGATGCAGGCTCTTATTTAACTGTATCCTACACATGGAATGCAGGTGAATACAGCACTAGCCGCGATTTCATTTTGCATGTTGGGTCACTTGTAGAAGATGCCGAAAGTGGAGATTTTCTCAAGTATGCCTGGCAGTCGGATGGGACTTCACCTTGGACAATCGACAATCAAATGGTTTTTGAAGGCTCAAACAGTTTCCGATCAGGTGTTGTCGACAACAACGGATTCTCCGATTTAAGTATTCAGTATCACGTCAGCAGTTCCGATACGCTCCGTTTTATGAAGCGGGTTTCATCCGAAGAAGGATATGACTTTTTAAAGTTTTACCTCGATGGAACGCTCCTGCAATCGTGGAGTGGGATGATCGATTGGTCAGAAGAAAAAATGGTCATCTCTGCCGGCGCTCATGAATTTCGATGGGTCTACGAAAAGGACGAAATGATTGCTGACAATGACGATGCTGCATGGATCGATTACATTGTATTTCCAATGGGTGACGGTGCTGCTAATGCGATGCCTACGCCGGCATCGGATCTTGCTTCAGAATATACGATCATACCTAATCCGGTTGGTCTGCAGGGTTTTTTCTTGCGCGGTAATCAGCTTCAAGTTGGAGTATATGAATTTCGTTTACTGGATGTAACCGGTCGTTGTATTGAACAGCGAAGCGTTAAAAATTCTGCCGGAACTTCCCAATGGGAATGGAATATCTCCAATCAGGCAGCCGGTTTGTACTTCCTTCAAATTCATGCCCCGGCTGCAGTCTCTCGGACAATTCGTTTGGTTAAGCAGTAATCACTGAGCCGTTTTGGGTTCTCTGGTAACATCTAGATTCCATTCTAATTCCAGATCCCATCCTGCTCGGATATTTATTTCACCGGAATAATAGCGCATTGTTTCAGCCGGTTTGCGATTTAGGAATTTTCCGGTTGTCCACTTTCCGTCTTTATTCGTGTCGGTAAGCAATCGCGCTCCATATTTTCCAGGTACTAGCCCTTCGAAAATCATCGGTTCATTGGGTGTCACATTTCGAATAAATAAGCGTTTCCCTTTCGGGTCGGTTATCTCCAAGATCAGGGGAACGGTGTCTTGAACAGTAAGTATCCTCAAGTCAAGTAGCCCAAGATCATCTTCAACATACAACGAAAAAGACGACTTGGTCGTATCGTTCTCCATCCCAAACACATCACTGAATGCACCTGGCATAGCGACAATTTCAGCTTTTTCTGAAGAGAAAACCGGCACTTTAAACGGTAGTTGAAACACCGTGCTGTCTGCGGAACCCTTTTCTGTGACCGCAATCGTATCTTTTCCAATTACCCAAAAAATCCGCTCTGGATGAGTCAGATTTCCAGGATGATTTGGTATAAACACAAACGGCTGTCCCGGTCGGAGTTTTCCACCTTCTAGCGTGTTCGTAAAGACCAGCAAGGTGTCGGACTTATTCCGTGTTGTTCGAACATTGAGTTTTCGACGCAGAATTCCCGGTGAAAAAAGCAATGTGTCAACACGGGAAATTCCAGCACTTACTGTGGAACTGATCAGCGTGAGGCTATCGGTTTTACTATTCGGAATCCAAACAATCAACGAATCATCTCCCGCTTTGAATTCGCTGTAGTGAACAATCGTTTCTCCAGAGCGGCTTTTTAAATTCAGCTGCTCTAGGGGCATCGCATATTTCAGTGTCAATTTACCCGGAAGGCTGAAATCTTTCTTTAATAACCGCTGACGGGTCTGACTTTCTTCTGCAATCCTGAAATTAAGAGGCGCTGCATTGGACGAATCTATCTGGATAGGTTCTTGTTGAAATCCAATTCGTTCGCCGGGTTGATCAAGGAGGTAATTTGCATTTACATCCGTGAGCGCAACAGCCAGATATGTTCCCTGTTTTACATTCTGAATGAGGTAGCGACCAGTTTCGTTGGTTCGTGAAAAATAGCGGGGGAGTTTTTTATACGGCAAGGAATCATTTAGCACGTTGTACAGCATCACCAATGCGTCTTTTACCGGTTGATTGCTATACGCATCAAAGACATTCCCGCTGAGTTTCAACGAATCCAGATTGCTGCCTGTGCTGAAGGCAAATCCAGTTTCAGGAAACGCATTTCCTTCGGTAATATCCGTCACCGATTTTCCAATGGTCAGCGTGTACGTCGTATTGCTATCCAGGGCTTCTACGAAGGAAATCTGTACAGATTTTCCTTTCAAAATGACTTTTGGAGGCACTGCCATGGGAGGAGAAATGACAATGCCGCTTCCACCATCTTTCAGTTCGATAAATTCATCAAAACTCAAACTGACTTTGTTACCTCGAAAGTTCGTTGTGCCTTTTTCAGGTACCGATGCAATCAATTGTGGCGCGGTTGTGTCTTTTGAACCACCATTTGGAGGAACACGACTGGCGCAGGATGCGAGGAGCAAGCCGATCCAGAGGATAGTTAGGCGTTTGAGCTTCTGGCTGCTCATGCGGAATACAGGTGTTTTTCGAGCAGTTTACAAAATGCCTCCAGCCCAAGCCTGTCCTGTTCATCAAAGTTGTTCAGCTCAGTGCTGTCAACATCAAGAATAGCCGCCACATCACCATTTGTAAAGTGAATAGGGACAACAATTTCTGATCTTGAAAGACTGCTGCATGCAATATGACCTGGAAATTCTTCAACATCCGGAACCAGAATGGTTTGATTTTTCTCCCAAGCAGTTCCGCACACCCCTTTTCCTTTATGTATTCGTGTACAGGCTACTGGCCCTTGAAACGGCCCAAGGATTAATTGCGTTTGCTGAACACGGTAAAATCCTACCCAAAAGAAATGAAAACATTCGGCCAACGCTGCGGCAGCATTTGCCAGACAAGCGGTTTCGTCCTTTTCTCCATGAATAAGCGCTTCCAGTTGTGGGAGCAATTCCTTGTATCTGGCGGCTTTATCGCTCAGTGACGATTCAAAAATGAGGGTTCCCGACATCATTAATGCATAAAACCTATGATCTCACGAACGTCTTTCAATGTTTTAGATGCACTTTCTCGGGCCTTTTCTCCACCCATCGCCATTACTTTCTTCAAGTATGCATCGTCAGCATTGAGTTCTTTAATGCGTTCGCGGATTGGAGCTGTAAATGCGATCATGTCTTCCGCAAGCTGCTTTTTCATGTCGCCGTAACGAATTGTGCAGGCATTGTAATTATCAGAGTAGAAACCGACTGTTTCAGGAGTAGAAACCAACTCCATCAACGTAAACAAGTTACTAATGGCTTCTGGTTTAGGTTGATTGGGCTCAGTGGGGCCACTATCGGTAACCGCCCGCATCACTTTCTTGCGAATACTTTCTGGATCTTCTCCTAAAAAGATTGCGTTTCCTTCTCCTTCACTTTTACCCATCTTTCCTGATCCGTCCAGACCGGGGACTTTCACGAGTTCCTGTCCAAAATTGTAGGCATAGGGTTCTGGGAAATATTCCACGTTATACAAGTGATTAAACCTGTTCACGAAGTTGCGGGCCATTTCCAGATGCTGTTCCTGATCTTTACCAACAGGTACTTTGGTGGCTTTATGAATGATAATATCCGCGGCCATTAGCACGGGATAAGTAAGCAGACCCGCATTTACATTATCAGAATGTTTTCGGATTTTCTCTTTGAAGGACGAACAACGCTCCAGCTCTCCCACATATGCATACATGTTAAACAGTAAGTATAATTCGGAAATCTGAGGCACATCACTTTGAATATATAACGTACTAATTTCGGGATCGATACCCGCGGCGAGGTAATCAACCAATACATTTTTAACACTTTGCTTAAAGTCACCCGGCTTGGGATGCGTTGTAAGCGCATGCATATCGGCAATGAAGAAAAAGCAAGAATGCTCATGTTGCATTCTGATAAAATTCCTGACTGCACCGAAGTAATTTCCTATGTGAAGATTTCCGGTACTCCGGATACCGCTAACAACCGTTTCCATGCTGCAAAACTAATCGAAAATGGTACAGCTCTGTTAGCTGATGTCTCTTCTCATCAGCTCAATGATAAATTCCTTGTCTTTAACACGTTCGCTCAACTGCGCGATCTCTTTCTCTTGCTTTTGAATGGTATGTCGCAGCTCTTCTGATTCTTTGCTCAATTCCATCGGATCAGGCAATTGTTGCACAAGTTTGTTTTGCGACAAGGGGACACTGTAAAGTCTAAAGAAATCAAACTCCAATGCTTCTGATATTTTCTCAAGAAGATTAGTATCGATACTCTTCCGATTGAAGATGTCGTATACGTTATTCCTGTTTGTATTTATCCTGCGGGAGAATTCGATGACTTTCATCCTTTTCTGCCGAAGGCGTTCTTGTATTTCTTCACCAATGTGGATCATATCTGTAATATAATTCTGCTTTTTAATAAGCTGCATTGCTTAAGTGCAACATAATATTGTGAAAAATATGCTTTTTTATTATGGCACTTCAATACTGTATTTAAATATTGTGCAAACGTCTTGAGATTTACAACTATGCTCTATAAAACATCGAATGTAAAAGGTAATGCTCTGATTAGTAAGCTTAAAAAATTTAATTGATCAGATATGTGTATTCTTCGCTAACCACCACCGGGTGGTCTCCACAAATGCTGTTGGGTTTTCAGCATGAAGCCAGTGTCCAGCTCCTTCCATCACCCGAAATTCTGCACGAGGAAACAACGCTCGAATGTCCTCATAGTCGGAGGGCAGAATGTACCGGCTTTTTCCTCCATGGTAAAATAATGTCGGCACCAA
>CALQRR010000194.1 GCA_943333015.1 Chitinophaga pinensis
CATCTGAAAGACCTTCAAAATCGTACGACTTTCTGGAAGACTATTCTCATTTTCCAATCAATACTTTTTGAACGGCCATTCCGCTGTGCGTTTTCACACGGATAACATACATACCCGATGCGAGATGACTCACATTTAAATTGGCCTGAGTACTGTGTGCAACGATTCGACCTTGCATGTCGCACAATTCCACACCATGCAACATGTCTGTTTTGCCCACCTGAATAGTAAAGTGATCGTTTGCCGGATTGGGAAAGACTTGAAAAGTAACAGGTGTGATTTCATTCAATGCTGTTGGTATTTCACAGATAATACCAGAAAGGCGTCGCCAGATCTCATTGTCGAGAATGGTGGGAACCAAACCACTCAGTCCGCTAGGATCATTACCCATTCGAATAAGTACGATGTTTAACGACGGAACGATGTTGATGTATTGGTTGTTTTTTCCCAATGCGGAAAACATATCGCTGGGAGCATCAGGCATGAGTGAACCGGGAAAGCTGATTTGCGATCCGGGTAATTTATAGGACGATTTTCCATTGAGCCACCAGAGATATCCATAGGATGGATTGATGCTTTGGGAGGTATTGGTCATGGCGTCAAAATACCCCATGTCGTGCATCAGCGTATCCTGATTCCAAACGCCCCTGTTGAGCACCATTAATCCGAAACGTGCCATAGCGCGCGCGGTGCTGAACATGACGTTATTGTCGCCGGAGGCAATATATGCACTCACGCCCATGCCCAACCTGCCGCGAACACGCGAACTATAAAATTGATTGATTGTACTTCCACTAGCGCCCGATATTATTCCATCGAGCAAGGTATACGGCGCATTGTGATACGCCCATCGTGTGCCGGCATCGGCCAGATATTCCAAACACGTATCGATGGTGCAATCGGGGGATTCTACGGCATCATTTAACCCGGAAGTCATCGTGAGCTGATTGCGGATTGTGATCAGGTTTTCTTTTTCAGGTGGAGCAACGGTCCAGCCTGTTCCTAAAAACATGCTGCTGCTTGTATTGATATCGAGTAAGCCTTCTTCCTGCGCCATTCCGACCATAAAACCCGTTAGCGATTTTCCGGCAGATGCCCAATACCATAAGCTGTCTTTGGTAAAGGTTCCGTAGTATTTTTCAAGCGCGATTTTACCGTCTTTGAGGATGATGAAAGCTTTCGAATTATTATCGCCTACATAATCGACCAAACGCTGCAATGAATCGGCACACCAGCCGCGTTCCTGATCGGTGAGTGTGTCCCAGGTATTTCCAGTGAGCGGTGGGAAATACAGGGTTTGTGAAAATGCAGACGACGCATACGTGAGCAAGAGTAGGGTCAGGATTTTTTTCATTTCGGACAGACAGCTTCAGAGAATAAACGTTTAATAAACGAAGCAATTTAATCAATCTCTCCAGTGTATTTTAAAGCATTGTTCACCTATCCAAATTGCTTGAACGTGATTGCTTTTTGGGTGGCGGTCAATGTCAAAAAGACAAACACGCGCAACTTGATTCGATGTTATACATCCGTTTGCGTTTCAACCTGATCTTTACCCAACCCTGAAATTTACCTTGTGACAAAGGTTCAATATTCCACATAGCGGTAAGATTGTTCCCATTTAGGAGATTAGTGTCGGATCAACGTTAACTGCTCCCCATTTTCTGCCTGTAAGAGAAAAACACCGGAAGCTGGTAACATCAGTGTTCGGTTGTCGGTGAGCAGGAAATTTTCAATCAGTTTTCCTTCCATACTAAACACCTTAATCCACTGTGCTGGACCTGTATTACGCAGATTTACCTCGTTAGCCGATGGTATTGGAAATGCTGAAATAACGGGCTTCTTTGTTTCCACATCTTGAATTACAAGCACATTGTTTAATTGTGCAATGTGATTGATTTCCGTTCCGAGATGATGGGTGAATTCACCACCGGTATACATTGTTTCCTGTGAAGCCATCAGACAAAAAACAGTGCTGTCAAAAACAGCTATAGGGCGCGGAAAATCAGTGTTCGTTGGCCATTTTGCCAAATTGTTTCCAAAAGTCATCAGATCAAAAACATCATAATCACCGCCGACAAAAAGCTCGTTCATGTTCAAGTGTAAACAGTATAGTATTCCAGTGCTGTCACCTTGAGCAATTTCTGCGATTCCAGGAAGTGATTCCCAAACAGCGTTTGTGTATTGCATCAACCCATATACATTTCCATTTTCTTTCAATGCGGCGGCAATAGTGGGGGTGTTGTTCCAGTTTTCCACATCATACACCACCGTGGCAATCCCTGCTCCCATAGCTTCGGCAGTGCCATTGAAAATCTTTCCGATATTAAGCAGTGGTGTTCCATCCACAAGTGAAAATTCACCGCCAAACAGCAAGCCATCACTGGTTGAACGCAAGCAACGGACAAGGCCGTTTGTTCCCCAACCCAGCGAAATCCATTCGGCACCATTCCATTTAGCAATGTCACTTCCATCCGAAAACTGAAAATCACCTGCTGCATATAACGTTCCTTCATGCCATTCCAGATCATAAATAAAACCATCAAGCGCACTACCCATCGCTTCCCACCCTTCATTCCCCAGTTGCGCTATATTGGAAACGGTTGATGTTCCGGCCATGGTAAAATATCCGGCAGCAATCAGCCGATTGTTTATCGTATCGAGCGCATGCACTGGGCCGTTGGTGCCACCCATGGTTTCTGTCCAGAGAAATCCCGCAAAACCAGCAATGTAAGAGGCGATGTTATTAGCCGTTTGACCATCTGCCTCATTAAAACTTCCAGCAGCAATGAGTTCGCCATTGTAATACATGATGGCATTCACGGTACCGTTTACACCTCCAAGCAAGGGGCTGACAATTGTTGCTGGCGGATAACCGGGCTGAATCCACGCCAATTCATCCACAGTAAAACCATTTTTTTCTGCCCAAATGGAAACACCGGGTGTTTTAATTTCTCGAATGTACGCCAGATTTCCTGAATGCTGAATGCTACGGGCAAGGGTTTCTGAACCACTTTGCTGCATCAGATACCCTACCGCACAATGTGTTTCGCGCCGGTCGATAAATACTGGGGTTTGAAATGGTGCGTGTTCATTTATCGGGAAAATCCCTGTTTTTGCATACCGTTCGAGAGCGCTCAGTAAGGTTTCTCGGTTGTGCTTTTGCTGTTCATCGAGATGCGATTGGTCGCGTATACGCAGAACCTGTATAACAGATGTCAGATGTAATTGGATGGCTTCCGTAAAATTGACCGTTGCACAGGTTGTTTGCGACCAGCTTGGGGGAATGTCTTTTTGAAGAAGGACTTCTTTGTTTACACGGTGCAAACATTGAACAATGGTTTCTGCACTCATTCCAGCAGTGAACCATGGGAACAAGAGGAGTAGGATGAGCTTTTTCATGGTTTTTAATCGGAAGGAAAAGTTAACGAGAAAGCAAGTATTGAATGCATTAAATGGTGGTAAAATTCCAGCTTATCGAAATACCGAAACAGTTCCTTTCTTTTCCATTACACTATCTGAACACGGGTCAAAAAAACGACAAACCCACATATACACCCCTTCGGGTGCAAGGGTTTCCTTGTAATCTCCTTTCCAGAATTGTGTGGGATTTTGTGATTGAAACACTTCTTGTCCCCAGCGATTGAAGACTGCCATAGAATACTCTAAAAGAGTCGTGTCGCCCGCCACAAATGCATCATTTATCAAATCATTATTGGGGCTAAATGTATTGGGAATTGTGAGGCTCGCTGCTGCAGATGCATCTTTAATATGAATCGTATCTGAAGATTCACAGGCGTTGTTGGAAATGGTGAGCCAATATGATCCAGCAGTAGAAACGGTTAAAACGGAATCGTTCGAACCATCCGACCAGAGGAAATTTACATTCGGGTAGAAATGACCAAGCTGGGTGGTCTCTTTGTTACACAGTGTTTTGTCTGAGCCTAAATCAACGTATGGGATGGGTTTGAAATCAATGGAAATACTATCTGTTTTAGAACAAAAATCATTGCTCATTTGGAGTACATATAGGCCTGAATCGGAAATTGTTATAGGAAGCGTGGTCTGACCAGTTGACCATTGAAAATCAAAATTCGGATTACTTACGCTAGGGAGTAAGAGCAAGGAATCGGCAAAGCAAAGCAGGGTGTCTTGTGGTAATTCAAGTGAAAAGTTTCCAGAAAAAATAGCATACACAGTATCCTTCACCAGCGCACATTGCGTGCTAACTTCTAGAAAATAAAAGCCGTCATTTTCAACCAATGTCTGATGGGTGGTATCTCCAGTGGACCATTGAATTGATCCTATATTTGCGAGGTAGTCTAATTCAATGGAAGTGCCGCATGTGCTTACCGTGTCTGGAATAATTAACATGTTGGAAATGTCATACAGGGAGGAGGCAACGACGTTTTGCAAACCAAACCGACATTGTGTATTGGCCAATAATTCAACCCCATTTAATTGAAAATTACATTGATTGGCGGGTAAATTGGGATCTTGAATGATGGCTAAATTCGTTGCTCCGACTCTTGAAATATATAGTTTATTGTCGGGGCCGATTTCTATCGCTCCTAATACTTCGTTGAAAGCACCAACTTGCGTTCTACTCTGTCCAAATTCCAATTCGGTAGCTGGTTGTGCGTTGTATTGAATAAGTTTAGAATCAAAGAAAGTAACACTCTGCACTTCGGTCACATATAGTTTCGTGTCATCCGGTGAAAAGCAAATTCCGTAGGCAGAGTAATCGCCGCTTTC
>CALQRR010000195.1 GCA_943333015.1 Chitinophaga pinensis
ATGGCAGGCGATTCTGTTTCGCACATGTATGAAAATCCGGGAATGTATACAGTACAACTTACGGTTTCAAATTTTTGTCTGGTCGATACCATTCTCACTACTGTGAATGTCCTTGCCGGTCCCGAACTGGCCTTCACCATTGATCAACCCTCGGTGTGTCAGAGCAATCAGATTTTGATCAACAATACTTCCATCAACAGCGGGGCAGTGTCAATTGATTTTGGTGACGGTCAAAGTAGTCCAATCTCCACTTCCATCAATCACGTTTATGCCAACGCTGGTTCGCAGGTGATTCAGCTTTCTGGACAAAATCCACTTTCGGGCTGTGCCGATACAATCACGCAAACGGTAGATGTGGTGCCCTATCCGGTCATCTCCATTACCGCCGATCCCGATACGGGGTGCATGCCACTCCAGGTTCAGTTTTTCAACACGACTTCATCCGCCACCGGGTATGAATGGCATTTTGCTGACGGCACCAGTTCTATTCTTGCAGAGCCTCAGATTTTGCTTCCTGTTTCCGGAGATTTTCCGGTGCAGCTCATTGCGCATAATTTTCAAGGAATTGGTGTCGATTGCCCCGATACCGCTGTCGTCATCATTCACGTGAATCCAACACCGACGAGCTCCTTTGTTCTTGCTGCCGACAGTGCCTGTGGACCACCTGCGCAAACAGCAGTGACCAACACATCCTCCAACGGAGTTTCCTTTACCTGGCTTTGGGAAGCGAATACATCTACCGATTTTGAACCACTGCTTCAGTTTGCCGATACCGGTGCGCATTCGGTGCGGTTGATTACCCAAAATGCCTTTGCTTGCAGCGATACGTCTACCAATACCTTTCAAGTGCTGGGGCAACCTTTGCTGGCGCTGTCCATCCTTTCGCCCAGTGGTTGTGCTCCGCACGAAGTCACCTTGGATAACCTGAGCGCTTTTGGAAATGATGTGAGTTGGGCCTTTGGCGATGGTCAGTTTTCGACGCTCGATTCGGTGGCGCACGTTTATACTGAACCGGGATTTTACTCCGTTGAGCTGCTTGTTTCCTCCGGTGGAATTTGTTCCGATGATTCCATATTGGTCAATGTGATTGAAGTTTTCCCTACAGCTCAGTCTGGATTTGAGGTCTATCCCTTGATCATTTCCGAATCATCTCCCCAAATTGAACTGACCAATACCAGTAATTATTCTTCCAGCTATGAGTTTCTGATTGAAGATGCGTTCATTGGTAATGATCTTCCCGCCTCATATCTGTTCGAGAATCCAGACACAGGCCTTGTGCAGCTCCAGCTCATTGCCAACAACATTTACAACTGTCCCGATACGACATTCACCGATATCTACATCAAATCGGCTCCGAATATTTATATACCCAATTCGTTCAGTCCGAATGCTGATGGGATCAACGATGGATTTCGACCCTTTCTAGACCGCGCTCCAACGTTTTACTATTTTGCCGTTTACGACCGATGGGGCCATGTCGTTTTTGATACTTACAACCGCGATATTTTGTGGGACGGGTCTTACCGGAATAAAGCTAAAAAGGCCATCAAGCAAGATGTGTATGTGTATAAACTGACGGCTATTTTTGGTCAGGACGAGATTTATAATGTATTTGGAAACATCACGCTGGTCCATTGAGCAAGCATCATTCACTTACACAGAAAGCCAGCCGATTGCTGCGAACATGGATACCCGTGATGGTGATGGTATTGGTGAGCATTGCCGGCCGAATTTCTGCACAATGCGATTTGAATATTGGAAGTAATGTGACTATCTGTAATGGCGGCACGGCCTTTTTAGGCGGTACGTCAACGCTTTCCGATGCTAGTGGAGCTATTACATCTTATCAGTGGGCCATTTTAAACGGAGCCAATGTGGGTGCTTCCGCAACCTTTCTGGCTTCTCCGGCTGCTTCCACTTCCTACGTGCTCACTGTTCAGGCACCCGGTTGTGCCAGCGCTGCCGATACAGTAGTTGTGACCGTTGCTGCAGGGGCTTGTCCAACTGCATTGTTCACACTTCCTGCAGGGCCAGTTTGCGATGAAACTTCCGTTCCTATCACCAACACTACTGTTCATGCGGCGGGGAATACTTATTTCTGGATTTTTGGAGATGGTACTACTGCGAATGTGCAAAATCCAGGATCACATACCTTTAATTTTCCACCCGGAACAGGAACACAAACCGTCACGGTAACACTGATCGTTACTAATGCTGCTGGTCGTTCTGATATTGTTCAGCAAACCATTGTAATCCGAGAAATACCGGACATCCCCTTGCTCAGTTCCAATTCCTTGGTGCAGTTTAATGGGTTATGGTACTTGAGAAAATGTACCAATAATCCTTCGGCCAATATCTCCATTTCCGACAATACCCCCAACAGTGTCAATGGTTGGATTCAGGATTTTACGATTGATTGGGGAGACGGGAGTCCGGTCTGGACCAATAGCAATGAGCCAAATCCTCAGGTGCACTCATACAACATTGGCACCTATACACTCACGTATACCATCGATGGGCCCAATGGATGTTCTGTGGAGAATACGTATCAGGTGTTTGTCGGCAGTACGCCCAGTATTGGTCTGAACGGACAGCAAGTAGATACCTGTGCAGCTTACACCGCTTCCTACCAAATCAGTAATGTGAGCAACAATGTAGCGGGAACGTACTATGAAATCACCTACAACGATGGTTCTCCGATGGTGACATATAGTCATCCACCACCCGCATCGTTCACGCACACGTTCACATCCACGTCGTGTGGAAATGCATCTCCCAATTATGCCAATGCCTATTATTGTCAGATCAAGGCCATCAACCCGTGCGGGGAAGGCCAGGCGACTATCGAACCGATTCGTATTTCCACCCCGCCAGTTGCGGCCTTCAGCATAAATCCCAATCCAGCCTGTGTCAATTCAAACGTCACCATCACCAACACGGCAGATCCCGGTGATGTGGTGACCATTAACGGCTGTACTTCCAACTACAAATTGGTGTGGACAGTTGTTCCAGCAACAGGATGGACTCTCACCTCTGGGACATTTGGAACAACCAACAGTGCAGCCTATCCTGGATGGACAACCGGAACCGATCAGCTGGTCTTGAATTTCACCACACCGGGAACCTATTCCATTACCCAGCGCATTGGTAATTCATTTTGCGGCGATAACGTCATTACACAAACAGTGTGCGTGGTAGCTCCCATTGTTTCGGATTTTACAACCACCGCCAGTGGCTTTTGTGCGCCAGTAACGGTCACTACCGATAATCTATCGACGGGTGTTGCCGGATGCGCCCCACCGGTATATCAATGGTCTATTTCGCCAGCAGCAGGTTTTCAAACCGGGAATTCCAGTGCGTTTGAACCAACATTCCTGCTCAGCACCGATGGCATTTACACCATTACACTTTCCACCACCAATGCCTGCGGCACCAGCACCGATAACGCTACCTACACGGTGGTTTCTCCACCAACGGCTGTAATTTCGGCAGTATTAGCTGGATGTGCACCTTATACCGTGGATCCTTCGGCTGTTTTTGATGCAGGCGGCGGAGTGTTAAATACACCCACATGGACGTTTCCGGGAGGAACGCCCGCCACGTATACCGGCACCGATCCGGGAAATATCGTCTTTAACACCGCCGGAATACCGGTGATAAATGTTAGTTTTTCGAACCAATGTGCAACTGGAACGGCGAGCACTTCGTTCATTGTGAGTCAGTCTCCTTCCATTTCCGTATCCGATTTTAGTGCGTGTTCGGGATCTAGTTTTACCATCAATAACGGTGGGGCCGTGCTTGTAGGAGGGATTGGAACAGCGCCATTTTCCTATGTCTGGTCTGGTGCAGGTGGTTCATCATCGCTTTCAAATCCAACGATCACCTTGAGCAATACCGGCATTGTTCCGTCGGTTCAAACGCTCACATTAACAGCCACCGATAATATTGGCTGTACTTCCACCGATAATATAGCCGTTACTGTTCAACCACTTCCCATACTTACTGTAACATCAACATCACCCACCAATACAGCAGGAACAGGATACGCCATGTGTGCGGGTTCGCCAGCGGTGCCGGTTGATGTGAGTGCCGATATTACCGGAACTACATTTACTTGGTCTCCTGCAATAGGAACATCAGGAACGATTGGTTCCAACGTGACTTTTGATCCCGGTACAACCACGACCTACACAGTGACCGGTTACGATGCCATTACAGGCTGTTCCTCGGGTTCGTACCCGTTCACAATTACGGTGAATTCGTTGCCCATTGTAGATAGTGGTTCCGATAACTTGGTATTGTGTTCTCAGGGAATTGCTGCTGTATTTTTAAATCAGACACCCACTGGTGGCGATTGGACCGATCCCACCCCGCTCACCGGAAACCTCCAAGCGGACGATACTTATTTGCCCGATGGTCCGGGAAGTTTAGATACGTTGGTTTACACGTTTACCGATGCGCTGGGATGTTTGGCCAGTGATATTTTGCCTGTTTCTGTTTTTGCACCATTGCCGCCGTATGCTGGCCTCGATACCGCATTTTGCTTAAATGCTATTCCGTATCCTTTGATTTCTGGTTTGCCGGTGGGTGGAATCTGGACTGGATTGGGCGTTGAATACCTCTTGCCCGACACCACCTTTATTGCTTCCGTTGCTGGTGTTGGAGTACATGAACTCGTGTACACTATTTTTCAGGGAACAACCTGCGAAACACAAGATACCGTTGAGGTAGAAGTTTACAGTATTCCTTCAC
>CALQRR010000196.1 GCA_943333015.1 Chitinophaga pinensis
CCTTCCGGTGTCCAGGCGGGAAAGGATCTTCCCCGAAATAAAAACCCCCAAACGACCAGACTGCCTAAGAGAGTACCGAAAATGAACAAACGAATACGACGACCAAAACTCATGCGGCAAAAATAGGGTAAAATACTACGTATCTATTCTGCATCAGAACTGAGTAGCGGCTATCAAAAGATCAAGGTCTTTGTAGGGGATGTTATAGGTTTCGCCAATGTATTTATGGGTGATGATTCCATTATATATGTATACACCATTGCGAACGCCGGCATTGATACGCAGGTAGTTTTCAATTCCCCCTTTTTCTCCCATATCGAGAAGGATAGGGGTGAAGATATTGCTCAATGCCAAGGAAGCTGTTTGAGAAACCCGCGATGCAACATTGGGAACACAGTAATGCGTCACCCCGTATTTTTTAAAAACCGGATTCGCATGGTTGGTTACTTGCGATGTTTCGAAACATCCGCCCTGATCAATGGAAATATCGACAATGACAGCACCGAATTTCATGTTGCTCACCATTTCATCAGAAACAACAATAGGCGTTCGGCCTTCTTTGGCGCGCAAAGCTCCAATCACGATATCGGCTGTAGCCAGCGCTGCTTCGAGTTGGCGCGGTTCGATGATAGAGGTGAAAAGTCGTTGGCCAAGGTCATTTTGAATCCGGCGAAGACGATACAGCGAGTTGTCGAACACTTTCACATGCGCTCCCAATCCGATAGCTGCTCGTGCTGCAAATTCACTTACCGTTCCCGAACCGATGATGACCACTTCGGAGGGAGGAACACCTGAAATGCCACCGAGCATCATCCCAATTCCGCTATTGGTATTGCTCAGATATTCGGCCGCAATGAGAATGGATGTATTTCCGGCAATTTCACTCATCGAACGCACAACGGGATAAATACCTGAGCGGTCTTTGATGTAATCGAACGCAAGTCCTGTGATCTTTTTGGAAATCAGATGATTGAAGAAATTCTTTTGCTGTACAGTGAGTTGTAGTGCCGAAATGAGCTTCTGTTTCTGATGCATCATCTCGATTTCATCAAACGTTGGCGGAGCTACTTTAAGAACAATGTCGCATTTGTACACCTGCTCTGGTCCATACGCAATTGTGGCACCGGCATCGCTGTAATCTTTATCCTGATAGTTGGCATTCGCTCCAGCTCCGGACTCTACGGTGACTTCATGTCCATTGTTCACAAGTACTGCAACAGCAGCAGGGACAAGCGATACGCGTCTTTCCTGAAAAGAGGTTTCTTTCGGAATACCTATCTGGAGCTGACTCGATCGTCTGCTTACTTCCAGCATTTCTTCCTGCGGAAGGAGCACATTACTTTGCGAAAACCGCAGAATTGGACCTCGATCATCCTTCATACCAGTAGCTTCTATTAATCGCCTAAAGATACATTTCCCGAATGGTTCTGCATACGGATGGTTCTAACTTCTTGCTCTTCCTCTATCGTAACCTTCACATAACGAGCAGGCAAAAGTGCTTCAATCCGTTCAGGCCATTCGACAAGACACCATTCGCCACTGTTTAGATAGTCATCTACACCCATCGCAATAGCTTCTTCGAGCGATGAAATTCGGTAAAAATCAAAGTGATAGATTTTCTTTCCGTTGCGCAAGGCATATTCGTTCACCAGCCCATAGGTTGGACTGCTCACGGTATCGGTGGTGCCTAGTTCTTTACAGATAGCGCGAATGAACGTTGTTTTTCCGGCTCCCATTGCTCCATAAAATGCCACTACCCGGTCTTCTTTAAAATAGGAGGTAAGAATCTCTGCAGCTTCAGTGAGCTCCGCGGGATCGCTGCATTCAAACGTGATTTTCATTTTCAGAGAGGAATCGGTGATGGTTTTCAAAGATACGTGGTGTTTAATTCCTTTTGAGTAGAAACGTTGAAATTCAAACATACCAGATTGAAGAAGGTTCCGTTAATTTGAGCAAATGCAGCAGACAGAAACCATGGGAAAACTTGGGATTATTTTCGATTGTGATGGAACGCTTGCCGATTCGTTGGACAATGCGCTGATTTCTTTTCAGTATGCATTGGCTCAAATTGGCGAACGGCCGAGGACTCAGGAAGAAATCTACCAGCATTTTGGGATTTCTGCCGATAAGTTGCTGATTGAAATTTGTGGCAATGAGGCACGTGGTCTGGAAGCATTCGTTCACTTTCTCTATAATCAACGCGTTTTGGCTCAATCAACATGTCTCCACACGGGTATTCAGGAAATGATGCAATCGCTTGAATACTTGAACATACCACTTGGTTTGGTCACAGGGCGACACGCTTCCGATCTGCGGATTTTATTAGAACCGCATGGGCTGATTCCATATTTTCAAATTATGGTCGCTGATAATGAAGTTTTGAAACCCAAACCTGATCCAGAGGGCATTCTCAAAGCGGCTAATTTTATGGGAATGTCGGCTAGCCGCACCATTTACATTGGCGATTCACCCTCGGATATTCAGGCGGCACATGCGGCGGGAGCAGGTTCTGTCGCTGTTTTATGGGATGCACATGCCGATGAACAGTTACTTCGGGCTCAACAGCCGCACTATGTTATTCATCATCCTTCTGAATTGATCGGCGTCTTTCAGGACTTTCAGCAAAAACAAAACATCCCGGTAACAGACGTTTGATGCCTGTTACCGGGATGAATGAACCGCGTTCAGACGCTTATTTTGAACTCAAGGTTATAAACGGGATGAGCATTTCTTCGAGGGAAATGCCTCCATGCTGGAAGGTATTCCTGTAATAATTTACGAAATAGTTGTAATTGTTGGGATACGCAAAGAACATATCTTCTTTGGCAAAAACGAATGCGGTGCTCACATGCTGGCGTGGAAGGAAAATATCCAGAGGATTCTTTACTTCATACACATCTTTCTTTTCGTAATTGAGATTTTTACCTTGTTTGTATCGCAGGTTGGTATTGGTATTCCGGTCACCAATGATCTTACTTGGATTCGTTACCCGAATGGTTCCATGATCGGTAGTCAAAATCAGGCGTGCTTTTTTATCCGCAATTTGACGGAGAATATCTAGTAGCGGGGAATGTTCGAGCCACGAAACAGTGATAGAGCGGTAAGCTTTTTCATCATCCGCCAATTCCCGGATCACTTCCATTTCTGTGCGGGCATGTGAGAGCATGTCCACAAAATTATACACGATGGCATTGAACTTATTTCCCATCAGATTGGGAATGTTCTCTGCCAGTTTTTTTCCAGCCTGATTGTTGGTGACTTTGGTATAGGATGTTTTTATGTCCTTGCCCAGACGTTTGAACTGTTCAATCATGAAAAATTCCTCAAACAGATTCTTTCCACCTTCTTCTTCGTCGTTTAACCAATGATTGGGATAGCGTTTTTCCATTTCGGAAGGGAGCAGTCCTGAAAAAATGGCGTTTCGCGCGTATTGGGTTGCCGTAGGTAGAATTGCCGAATACATTTCCTCAGTATCCACTTTGAAATATTCTGAAATAATCGGCTGCATCACTTTCCATTGATCATACCGCATGTTGTCGATCAGGACAAAGAATGTACTCTCATACTTATCTATTTCCGGAACAACGCGCTGCTTAAAAATCGTGTGTGACAACAAGGGCGGATTCGGATCCTTCCCGTTTAACCAACTTTGATAATTGTTAATGATATACTTAGAAAACTGGGTATTGGCTTCCGTTTTCTGCATGCGCAGTACTTCTTCCATACCTTCTTCTTTACTCTTACTTAATTCCAACTCCCAAAACACCAGCTTTTGATATACTTCTTTCCACTCATCAATCGAAAGCCGGTCGCTCAAGGTCATACCGATACTTCGGAATTCCTGTTGATAGGCACTGGAAGTTTTTTCTCGGATAAGACGTTTGTTTTCGAGGTTCTTTTTTAAGGAAAGCAAAATCTGATTCGGATTCACCGGTTTGATCAGGTAATCGGAGATCTGAGAACCGATTGCGTCTTCCATGATATGCTCTTCCTCGCTTTTGGTAATCATTATAACCGGAATATCGTTCCGGATTTGTTTAATCTTTACCAGCGTTTCAAGTCCCGATAATCCGGGCATATTTTCATCCAGAAAAACAATATCAAAATCTTGCTCTTTTACCAGATCCAGCGCATCACTTCCGCAATTGGCCGTTTGCACCTCGTATCCTTTTTCTTTTAAAAAGAGGATATGTGGTTTTAGTAATTCAATTTCGTCGTCTGCCCAAAGGATGTTAATCTTGTCCATGTATCTTTGCTAAATGAAGGTGCCCAAAAGTACCAGTTGAAACACCATAAATCAGTTAATATTGCCGGTGAACCTTACGCGCAACAAAAAAAAAATAGTGAATGATCCCGTTTACGGTTTCATTTCTATCCCCGATGAACTGCTATTTGATTTAATTGAACATCCATGGTTTCAGCGTTTACGCCGGATCCGTCAGCTCGGGCTAACGGATTATGTATACCCTGGTGCTCATCATACGCGTTTCCACCATGCTTTAGGTGCCATGCATTTGATGGGTTTAGCCATTGAAAGTCTTCGGTACAAAGGACATGACATTTCCGAGGAAGAAGCCATTGGCGCCCAGGCTGCAATTCTGCTTCACGAGATCGGTCACGGTCCGTTTTCTCATGCTCTTGAAAACTCCATTGTACCTGGATTACATCACGAACAGTTGTCATTGCTATTTATGCAGGATCTGGATCGACAATTTGGTGGAAAGCTCCGAATTGC
>CALQRR010000197.1 GCA_943333015.1 Chitinophaga pinensis
AGAATACCGCCATCATCCACAACCTATGCGCTGGAACATACATTGTAACCGTTACAGGTGCCGATGGGGAAGTGATTCTGGATACAGTCGCTGTCAGTGAAAATCCAGCCATCGCTCTTCAAATAACGCATACCGACAATACCAGCTGCGCCAATCCCAATGGAACCGTTCAGATTTCCGCCAGTGGTGGTTCCGGTAGTTTTCAATTCAGCTGGAATGCTTCCACTGTCAGCAACGATTCCTTGTTTCAGCTTTCCGCAGGAACTTATACGGTGACGGTTAATGATGGAAATAATTGTTCCGCCACAGCAGCTGCCCAAGTGCTCAATGTGGTCACCTATCCGGTTATCCATTCCATCAGCACCACCGATTCGGTTGCGTGCGGGGCGCTTTGTGTCACCCTTTCGGCCTTTGTCACCGGCGCCGCTCACTACCACTGGGAATTTGGTGATGGAGAAAGCATTTCCTTCAGTCATCCTTATCACTGCTACACAGCTCCGGGCCAGTATACCGTTCAGCTCATTGCTTCCACTGCCGGAGGTTGTACCGATACACTTACACGAACCCATTTCATCCGGGTAAATCCCTTTCCACACGCACAATTTACCGTTTCAAAGTCGGACCAGCTGGACGCATCCTTTCGTGATTTGTCGCATGGTGTTATCCAAAACTGGTTCTGGGAATTTGGCGATTCCACCCACGCACAATCTACCCAGCAGGATCCTGAATTTACATACCCTGATTTTGGCGAATATTGCGTCCAGCTTACGGTGTGGGACACAAACAACTGTTCCGATCAAACACTGCAATGCATGACCTTCAATCCGCCCTTGATGGTGTATGCGCCCAATGCGTTTACCCCCAACGACGATGGGTTGAATGATGTTTTCCGCATACAGGGTTTTCCGGTGCGCGTGCTTAAATTCTGGATTTTCAACCGCTGGGGCGAAGAAATTTATTACACCAATTCCCCGGAAGCGGGTTGGGATGGCCGGCGCTTGGCAGATGGAACAATCTCCCCGCAAGACACCTACATCTATAAAACAGAAGTCATAGGTGAACAAGGAGAAAAACGGGAGATGAGCGGATATTTCCAGTTGATCCATTAATTTTTCATTGCCCTGAACATTCTTCTGAGCGCTGCATAACCGGAACCGTCTGTTTGGGATAAAACTCCCATCCTTTTATCAGACCTTTGTTCCACCTTAATTTTGAATATGCCTTTTTCGTTTTTACGCGCACTTGTGGTCTTTGGCGGACTGTTCCTCTTCACGCCCTCACACGCGCAGTTTTCCAGTTTGTATAGTGTTCCCTCGGGTACATTCTTACAGGATGTGGTTTTTGCCGACACCAATACCATGATGGTTACCGGAAGCAGTCTTTACCGGACTTCCATCGACGGTGGACGTAACTGGATCGGTTTGTCCTCTGGAGGAATGTCGGTAAAAGCGGCTCATTTCTCCAGCAAACATTTTGGCATTGCCGTTGGAAACACGGGCTTGTATCGCACCAATGACGAATGCGGCTATTTCTGGGGCTGGGGAAACAACCAGTCGATTGGCGTCAGCAAGGATTTGCAGGATGTATATTTCATCAACGATCAGCATGGAATACTTTGCGGGAATGATGGCACATTGCGTTTTTCCACCAATCAAGCAGCAAGCTTTACAGCGATCGCGAGTGGAATTACCAATCACATTAATGGTGTGTGGATGACCAACGACAGCGTGGCCTATGCCTGCGCCAGTGGTGGAATTATTCTAAAAATGTTGAACCATGTGGTTGTGAGCAACACCGTGTTAAATGCGGCTGTTGATTTGAATAAGATCGTTTTTATTGATGAACAAACCGGTTACTGTGTTGGGAATGCCGGTTCGCTTTACAAAACCAGCGATGCCGGAACTACCTGGAATCTGATTCCAACCGGAACGCTCGAAAATCTCTTGTCCTGCGCATTTACTTCTCTCAATCACGGCGTTATTACTGGGACAAACGCCCTGCATCTGGTCACCGAAGATGCGGCACAAAGTTTCACCACAGGGACAACTTCCCAAACGACCGAAATACGTTCTGTTGCCTTTAAGAATGCGCTGGAAGCCTATTGTGTGGGAAGTAATTTTGTGGAATACACCCGCGATGGCGGACATTCCTGGATGCGGATGGATGGAACCAACCAAAGTGTCCATTTTCCAACACCCGATCGGGGATATGCCTGTGGATATTTCGGCGTCGCCTATAAAACAGAGGACTGCGGTAATAACTGGAAACCCATGAACCTCCAAACACCGCAATACCTGAACGATATTTATTTCATCAACCGCGATACCGGCTATGCGGTGGGTGGATCGAAGGTGTTTCGTACGTTGGACGGTGGCGAATCTTGGAATTCCATTACCAATCCGGCATTGAGCTCACTTTATTCGGTTCATTTCACCGATTTCAATCATGGTGTCGTGGGCGGCTACCGGCAAACGGTTATGTACACAGCTAATGGAGGACAAACCTGGACCATTTCACAGAATTCGTCATCAACGGTGTATTACCTCGATATCAAATTCCCAAGCCCCCAAATTGGGTACATGTGTTCCAGCACGGGTGCGGTACTCAAATCTATCAATGGTGGAGCCACCTGGACGGCGAGTTCCGGCGGAAGTGCACAACTCGCCAATCTGTTTTTTACCGATGTCAATACTGGTTGGGCCGTGGGCAACGGCGGATTGATTATTCATACCACAAACGGAGGAGTTAGCTGGCAAGTACAACCAAGCGGTACGACCAACTACCTCAATGGCGTTCACTTTTTAGATGCTAATCGCGGTGTTGTTGTTGGAAGTTCGGGCACGTATCTGATTACGTACGATGGCGGAGCCACCTGGATCAATCGCACCAACGGAAGCACCTCGAACGATTATACCGATGTGTTTTTTACGGATGATCTGCACGGCTATGCGGTGAGTGGAATCAGCATTTCGGGTATTGGTCCATTCAGTAATTTAAATCCTACTGTTCCGTATTGCCCTGCCGATAATATCAGCTTCAATGCCTTTGATCCGTATCACATGCCCAATGCAACCAGTCAGGTTATACTGGAAATGACAGGAGTAAACGATGATTTTTCAACGGCTACCATTATAGGGAGCGCTGTCATCGACAGTGTTGGCCTTGTTACGTCGGCAATTCCTGCCGGAACACCCGAGGGGCTTTATAAAACACGGCTGCGCGACATCAATCAACCCGAAAAAACATCGTTCCATAAATACGTCACTGTATCGGCAGCGCCGCAGGTTTCTGTGAGCATTTCAGGCACAACCTTGACTGCCACATCCAATCAAAATGTTGTTTTTCAATGGTATGGAAATCCATCCGGATTTATCACCTACCTGGCTTCCGGGCCATCGCTCAACATAACAGCCAGTGGTGAGTATTACGTCGTGGCGATTACCGGATGTTGTACCACGTATTCGGAGCCGGAGAATCTGGTGGTGTGTAACGGAGAAATCATTTCAGGATCCGAACAAACGTTGAGCATATGTACCGGCGGTTCGGTCACTGTAGGGAATTCAACCTATACGGCAGCGGGTGTTTATACCGATACACTCAGCACCGCAGCCGGTTGCGACAGCCTGATGACTACCACGCTTTTGGTCAATCCGGTGGACACGCTGGAGCAAACCGTTACGATGTGTTCCGGTGAGGTATACACCATAGGAAATTCCACTTATAGTGAAGCAGGTAATTATTTCGATGTGTTTACCAGTGCAGCTTTGTGTGATAGTGTAGTGCTTACACATCTGAATCTACTGGACGTTCCGGTATTAGATTTAGGCAGCGATACGTTGCTATGCGACGGACAAAATATCCTGCTCGATGCGGGTGCTGGAATGGATTCGTATCAATGGAACACGGCCGATACGAGTCAGACAATCACGGTCTTTTCGGAAGGCATTTATGCTGTTGAGGTAGCGAATGAAGCAGGATGTTCGGCCATGGATTCGGTAGAGGTGTTGTTCGATTTTTGTTTGTTGTTACACGGTGAATTCATAGATCAAATCCATATTTATCCCAATCCATCTTCAGGAAATTTTTCGGTTGAGCTAAGTATTCAAGCGGCACGCTGCACGGTCTTTAATGCGCTGGGTGAACGTGTTTTTGAAGGAAACCTGGTACATGGAATGAATCCGATGCATGTAAATAGATCGGGTGTATATGTCCTAATGATCGAGCAAGATCAGAACCGCATTTTTAGAAAAATTGTGGTGAATGTGGAAGATTAATGCGGTCAGTTTTGTTGATCGTATTTCATCCTGAATAGCTTCCTACATATTTTTCAAAGGGAAGAAAGCCCTTGGCTTTCCTTAGCCCTATGGATTTCTTACTACATTCGTATGCGCTGAATGATGCTGAAATGGCCTCGATTTTCAGTGTATTTAAATTCAAGAAATAACAACCCCACAATGCTTCAGAAACGGAACGATAATCCCACAGAAAAGGCACGTATTCATCCGCGGAGCAAACATCGGGAGCGCTATAATTTCCAGGAGTTGATTCAATGTTGTCCCGAATTGGCGGCTCATGTCAAGTTAAATGCTTACGACGATGAATCCATCGATTTTTCGGATGCTGCTGCTGTGAAAATGCTCAATACCGCATTATTGAAATTCTTTTATGGGATTGATTTCTGGGACATTCCAGCCGGTTATTTATGTCCGCCCATTCCTGGAAG
>CALQRR010000198.1 GCA_943333015.1 Chitinophaga pinensis
ATACAACGGGTATTGGTAAAGTAAAGGTTTCAGTAAGCAGTGGGAAAGAAACGGCCTCCTCCGAAACGGAAATTGAAATACGTTCTCCTAACCTTCCTTTGACAGATGTCACAGAAGTCATTCTTAAGCCAGGAGAAGTGTGGAACAATACCGTAAAAGCAAATGGTATCAGCGGTTCGATGAGTGCTTCGCTCGAATTATCGGGCATGCCTGCAATCAACTTAACGAAACGGTTGAAGGAGCTTACGAGCTATCCACATGGTTGCGTGGAGCAAACAACTTCAGCTGGATTTCCTCAGTTATTCCTGTCCTCGTTGGTCGATTTGACGGAAAAAGACCAAAAGAAAACGACCGAAAACATCCGCGCAGCGATAAAGCGTTTAGGCTATTTCCAAACCGGAACGGGTGGAATGGCTTATTGGCCGGGCGGTACACAAGCCGACGACTGGTCAACGTCCTACGCTGGACATTTTCTGTTGGAAGCGCAGATTGCTGGATATCCTGTGAGTGCAACGATGATGAAAGGCTGGAAACAGTATCAGAAATCAGCAGCAAAAAACTGGAAAGTCCGCACGCAATCTACACAGGGTGAATTTCAAATTCAGGCGTATCGGCTGTATACTTTGGCATTGGCCGGCAGTCCAGAAATGGGGGCGATGAACAGGTTGCGGGAGCAGAAAGCCTTGAGTGGACAAGCACGTTGGCATCTGGCGGCAGCCTATCAGCAAGCGGGACAAAAGGAAACAGCATTGCTGATGATTCGTAATGTACCACGAAGCTTTACCGATCCGTCGTATCTCACCTATGGCAGTTCTCAACGAGATGAAGCATTGGTATTGCAAACATTGTCGGACTTGGGCCTTGAGCAGGACGCCTTCCGGATTGCCCGTCGCGTGGCCGAAAATCTGGGGAGCAACTCTTGGATGAGCACCCAAACGACCGCCTGGTCCTTGGTAGCTTTATCCACATTTAACAAACATCCCAAAGCAGGAAAACGGGTTGACGCTGAAATCCGTATTGCAGGAAAGATGCAGAAATTCTCCAGCAATAAGCCTTTGCTAGAAGTAGCGGTTCCGTTGGATAAATCAGGTAAATCGACCGTTCAGGTGAAGAATACAGGGAAATCGATGCACTACCTACGTGTTATCCGAACGGGAATTCCAGGATCCGATCAAGTAGTTTTACCTGCTCAAGGTGGAATTCTCCTCGATGTTGCTTTTGCTGATATGACCGGGAGAATACTGGATCCATCCGTCATTCAACAAGGCACTGATTTTACGGTCAATTTGAAACTGACCAATCCGGGAACACAGGGTGTTTACAACAATCTGGCGGTGTCGATGTTGTTTGCATCCGGTTGGGAAATCAACAATGCCCGTGTCACGGATGCCGTCACTGCACAAGAAGCCTCCGGGTTCGATTATCAGGATATTCGTGATGATCGTGTGCTGACTTATCTATCGTTGCGTGCAGGTGAGACGAAAACGTTTAAGTTCAAGTTCAATGCAGCCTATACGGGACGGTTTTATCTGCCTGCCATTGTCTGCGAAGCCATGTACGATGCGACCATTTTTGCCCGTAGCGGATCGCGTTGGGTGCAGGTGGTGAAATCTATCCCACGGGCTATTTAAGCTGAGATTCACCCGATTGTGATTTTATCATCAACACAGCTGAACAAAACAGGCAGATATGTTTTTTAACTACATTTGCAGGCCTTAAAAAATCAATCCATACCGACGAAATGAAGATACTCGTTTGCATCAGTCAGGTACCTGATACCACTAGTAAAATTGCCTTTACCGATAACAACACCCGCTTCAATGAAGATAAGGTGCAGTTTATCGTCAATCCATATGATGAATGGTACGCGTTGGTGCGTGCTTTAGAGTTGAAAGAATCGCTCGGAGGAACGGTCACCATCATAACTGTTGGACCACTTGCCGTAGAACCCATCATTCGCAAAGCCCTTGCAATAGGCGCAGACGATGCGGTTCGCATTGATATGGATCCTCAGGATGCGTTTTCAACTGCAAAATCTATTGCTGATTATGCCCGTGGAAAAGGTTTTGAATTGATACTTGCAGGAAAAGAAACGATTGATTTTAACGGATCCGAAGTAGGTGGTATGATTGCCGGCTTGCTCGATCTGCCGTTTATCTCCCTGGCATCCAAACTCGATATTTCCAATGGATCGGCTGTGGCCGAAATTGATATTGAAGGTGGTGTTGAAGTAACTACTTCTCCCCTGCCTTGCGTTATTTCTGCGGCTAAAGGCATGGCAGAAGCACGTATTCCAAACATGCGCGGCATCATGGCTGCTCGGACGAAAAACATTGAAGTGATTTCATCGGACGTAGCGCCGCTCGTTCAGGTGAAAGCATTTACACTTCCGGCTCCTAAATCTGCTGTGAAGCTAATCGATCCATCGAACATGGATCAACTCGTTGAACTCCTTCATTCTGAAGCAAAAGTTATCTGATCATGGCTGTACTTATTGTTACTGAAACCTCCAAAGGCAAATTCAATAAAGCTTCCCTCGAAGCCATTTCATATGGTGCGCAGGTCGCTAGTATGCTTTCCACCACTGCCAGTCTGCTTTCTATCGGAAGCGGTTCTGATGATGAACTTGCTAAGGCAGGTGAATATGGCGTGGCGACTGTGTTAAAAGCTGACCATGCGAAACTGAGTCATTTTGATCCACAGCTTTTCAGCAAGCTCATTTTGGCTGCAATGGAAAAAACAGGTGCCGATGTGCTCATTATGAGTCACGACCGTACCGGTAAAGCTGTTGCTCCCCGTATTTCTGCAGTGCTTCAGGCAGGACTCATTTCCGGTGCTGTGGAATTGCCCGTTACATCAGGAGGTTTTTCTGTTAAAAAGAATGTGTTTTCTGGAAAAGCATTCGCGGAATATTCCATCACGACTGCTAAAAAAATTATTACACTGCTGCCGAATTCTGTTCCTGTAAAGCTAACGGGAACTGCTGCTACAGTTTCGGCATTCGTGGAAGGAATCGATGCGTTTTCTTCCGTATTGAAGATTGAAGAAAAGATTCATCAGCATGATGGTGAAATTCCACTTCCGGGAGCTGATGTGGTTGTTTCAGCAGGCCGTGGTTTGAAAGGTCCGGAGAACTGGGGCATGGTGGAAGATCTTGCTAAAACGCTAAGTGCTGCAACGGCTTGTTCACGCCCGGTTGCTGACATCGGCTGGCGTCCACACCATGAGCATGTTGGTCAAACGGGTATTGCCATTCGTCCCAACTTATACATTGCCATTGGTATTTCCGGTGCTATACAGCATCTGGCAGGTGTTAATGGTTCGAAGGTGATTGTAGTGATTAACAAAGATCCTGAAGCACCATTTTTCAAAGCCGCCGATTATGGTGTTGTTGGTGATGCGTTTGAAATTGTTCCAAAACTTAACGAGGCATTTCGTAAATTTAAAGAACAGAATAGTTGATTGGGATAAAATCCTGCCGACCGAAAGTCTAGCACTTTCATGTGAAGCCCTTTATGAAGAAAATTAAGCTCGAAATATCCGGACTTTCCTACAGTCAGACTCAAAGCGGAGCCTATGCGCTCGTGCTTGGAGAAAGTGGTGGTAAACGCCGGCTTCCGATCATCATCGGAGGATTTGAAGCACAAGCCATCGCCATTGAATTGGAGAAAATGGCTCCTACCCGACCGCTTACGCACGATTTGTTTAAATCCTTTGCAGAAGCATTTTCGGTGAACATCCGTGAAGTGGTGATTTACAATCTGGTGGAAGGTATTTTTTACGCCAAGTTGATTTGTCAGCAAGATGGCGCTAACGATGTAGAAGTAGATGCCCGAACGAGTGATGCCATCGCATTGGCCGTTCGGTTTCATTGTCCCATTTACACGTACGAATTTATCCTCAGTTCTGCGGGTATACTCATAGACGATGCCGGCGATGATGTGGATGTTACCTTACCGGCCACGTCAGAATCACAAGGTGAAGCCATTGTTTCTGACTCCGGAAGTGAACTCAGCGGCAAGAGCAAAGACGAATTGAAACAAATGCTTAAATCGGCCATCGAAGATGAAGCCTATGAAAAAGCAGGTCGCATTCGCGATGAGTTAGAAAAAAGAAAGTGATCTGAGATGATGTGCTGATGTGCTGATGTGATTGATGTGCTGATGTGATTGATCATTCTAATTCGTAATTCGTAATTGATCATTCGTAATTAATTAAGGTGAAACTCGAACACGGAACAACCATATGTGCATTGGCTACAGGCGGAGGAATGTCGGCCATTGCGGTGATTCGTGTTTCCGGGAAAGATGCATTTACCTTGTGCGATGCCGTTTTTAGTGGGAAGAAAGGGAAAAGGCTGGCGGATCAAAAAGGCTACACGCTCCATTTTGGACACATTGTCCAGCAGGAGAAACTAATTGACGAGGTTTTAGTCTCCGTATTTCGTGGTCCGCATTCCTACACGGGAGAAGACACCTTGGAAATCAGTTGTCACGGATCGACGTATGTCCAGCAGGAGCTGCTTTCGGTATTGTATGAGGCAGGTATACAGCCTGCTAAACCAGGAGAATTTACACTGCGGGCTTTTTTAAACGGCAAGATGGATTTAAGTCAGGCCGAAGCCGTGGCCGATCTTATTGCTTCTGAAAACCGTATCTCCCACGATTTGGCCATCAAGCAATTACGTGGTGGTTTTTCGGAGGAGATAGCCAAGCTCCGCGA